>JANOBL010000264.1:0-15889 GCA_031411635.1 Betaproteobacteria bacterium | reverse complement strand
GGCGTGACCGTGGTGCTGACCGAGCAGATGGCCATGCTGGCGCTGAAGGCATCGGACAATGCTTTTGTGCTGCGCCGCGGCGCCCTGGTCCAGCAGGGCTCCAGCCCCGACTTCATTGCGCGCGGCGTTGCCGGCGAACTGTCAGCGGCATACCTATGAGCTTCCAGGGTCCGCCCTTGACCTCGTCATCGCCGCCCGCCGCCGCGAGCCGCCGCAAGTCCGAGCTGACCCGCGAACGCCTGATACTGGCGGCAGCCAAGGTCGTGGGAAGGGTCGGCTACGAAAAGGCTTCTTCGGCCAGGATCGCTGAAGAAGCGGGCATCGCCGCCGGCGGCCTGTACTACCACTTCGACAACCGCCGGGCGCTGTTGAACGAGTTGCTGCCTACGCTCGGCCGGCAGATGGTGGCCTATGTGGTCGGGCGCATCCGCGAAATGCCCTGGGGGCTGGAACGCGAAGTGGTGAGCTTTGAGGCCTACCTGGAATACCTGACCGAGCACCCGGAGTTCTACAGCGTGTTTTCCGAGGCGCGGGTCTACGCGCCCGAGGCCTACGACCGGAACTTCAAGGCGACGCTGGGCGACTTCGAGGTCGCGTTGCGAGTGCAGCACCGCAAGGGCTTCCTGAAGGCCCAGGAGCAGGATCTGGCTCTCGCGGCACACTTCCTGACCGGCATCCGCAACTACGTCTCGCAGTTGTACATGGATGCCGATCCACCGCAGTCGGTGCCTATCGCCCAGGCGGTGCGCCTGTATCGGCAACTGCTGTCCGAAGGCCTGTTCCGCGTTTGAACGTCAGTTCTGCCTGTTCCGCGCCTCTCCCACCGATCACGGATCTCCGACATGCCTGCTGCCCCGGACACCTTCGACCTCGTCATCATCGGTGGCGGCCCCGGCGGCTACACGGCCGCGATCCGCGCCCGGCAACTGGGCCTGAAGACGGCACTTGTCGAACGCGCACACCTGGGCGGCATCTGCCTCAACTGGGGCTGCATCCCGACCAAGGCCCTGCTGCGCTCGGCGCAGTTGTACCGCGACATCCAGCATGCCAAAGACCACGGCTTCGACCTGCCCGGCGCTGCCACCATCGACATGCAGCGGTTGGTCGGGCGCTCGCGCGACATCGCCGGTCAGTTGTCGAATGGCGTGCGCTACCTGATGAAGAAGAACAAGGTGACGCTGTTCGACGGCAGCGCGACGCTCGGGGCGGTCGACTCGCAAGGGTTGCGCGCCGTGAACGTCGAGGGTCCGGCCGGTGCCGCGACGACGCTGCGCGCGCCACGGGTGATCCTGGCCACGGGCGCCCGCGCGCGCACATTGCCTGGCATCGAGGCTGATCCGGCGCAGGTCTGGACCTACCGCGAGGCGCTGACGCCGCAGACGCTGCCGCGTTCGCTGCTGATCGTCGGCTCGGGTGCCATCGGCATCGAGTTCGGATGCTTCTATCGGGCCCTCGGCGCCGAAGTGACCGTGGTCGAAGCGCTCGACCGCATCCTGCCGGCCGAGGACGAGGAGATTTCGGCGCTCGCGCGCGCCAGCTTCGAGCGCCAGGGCATGCACTTCCACGTCGGCAGCCGGATCGAAACGCTGGAACGCGGCGACACCGGCTTCACGGCCACGCTGACAGGCCGCGCCAGCGCGCCTTCGCAGGTCGTTGCCGAGCGGGTGATCCTGGCCATCGGCATCCGCGGCAACCTCGAGAACCTGGGGCTGGAGCAGACCCGCGCGCGCACAGCGAACACACACGTGCTGACGGGCCCCTTCAACGAGACCGACGAGCCCGGCATCTTCGCCATCGGCGACCTGGCGGGTGCGCCCTGGCTGGCGCACAAGGCCAGCCATGAAGCAGTGATTTGCGTCGAGCACATCGCCGGTGTGGCTGGCACGAAACCATTGGACAGGACAGCCATTGCGGCCTGCACCTACAGCTCGCCGCAAGTCGCCAGTGTCGGCCTGACCGAGGCGGCGGCGAAAGCCCAGGGCCGCACCGTCAAGGTGGGGCGCCACCGTTTCGCCGCCAACGGCAAGGCCCTGGCGCTGGGCGAGCCCGAAGGCATGGTGAAGACGGTGTTTGACGCCGACAGCGGCGAGCTGCTGGGCGCGCACATGATCGGCGCCGAGGTCACCGAGTTGATCCACGGCGTCGCGATCGCCCGGCAAATGGAGGCGACCGAGGTGGAACTGATGCACACAGTGTTCCCACATCCCACGCTGAGCGAGGCGGTGCACGAATCGACGCTCGACGCCTGGGGCCTGGCGATCAATCACTGAAGCGGCGCGACGCGACATCTGCGTCACCAGGAGTACCCCATGAAGTTCGATGGCAAACTGATCATCATCACCGGCGGGGCGAGCGGGATCGGTGCCGCCTGCGCCCGGCTGTTTGCCGCCAACGGCGGCAGGGTTGTCATTGCCGACCGCAACCTCGCGGCGGCCCAGGCGCTGGCGGCTGAACTGGGCGCTGCCTCGGTGGCGCTGGATGTGGCCGACGAGGCATCGGTCCGGCAAGCCGCGCAGTCGGTCGAGGCCGACTACGGCGCCGCCGATGTGCTGGTGAACTCCGCCGGCGTGCTGCAGCGCACCGTGCCGCCGAGCGAGTTGAAGATGTCGGAATGGGACCTGGTCGCGCGCATCGACCTGCGCGGCACTTATCTCTGCTGTTCGATCTTCGGCACCGCGATGGCGTTGCGCGGGCGCGGCGCCATCGTCAACATCGCCTCGGTCGCCGGCATGGGGTCCGGCCCTTTGCATGCCTACGGCCCGGCCAAGGCCGGCGTCATCAATCTCACCGAATGCCTGGCCGGCGAATGGGGCGCGTCCGGGGTGCGGGTGAATGCGGTCTCGCCGGGCTTCACGGCCACGCCGGCGGTGCGCAAGGGCCTCGAGAACGAGACGCTCGACATCGGCGTGATCAACCGGACCACCGCAATCGGTCGCGTGCTGCAGCCCGGGGAGATTGCCGCGGCCGTGGCCTTCCTGGCCTCGGACCTCGCGTCAGCGATCACCGGCGTCAATCTGCCGGTTGACGGCGGCTACCGCGTCGCCACGCCGTGGGCCGGCTACGGCGGGCCGCGGGCTTCGGTGGCGGCTTGACTTCAGGAGCTTGCAAAGCGTGGATTTCTCGTTCCTCCCGATCTGCTGGCGCTGCGTGACCGGATCCGGCAGTTCATTGCCGACGAAGTTATCCCGCTCGACAACGACGCCAGCCAGATGGCTCATGGCCCGGGCGAAGACCTGCGCTGTGAACTGGTCGAACGGGCCCGCGCCGCCCGACTGCTGACGCCGCACGCGTCCCGCGAGATGGGCGGGCTCGGGCTCAGCCACATCGCCAAGGCGCTGGTCTTCGAGGAGGCGGGCTATTCGACCGTCGGACCCACCGCGCTCGACATCCACGCACCGGACGAGGGCAACATCCACCTGATGGAAAAGGTGGCCACGGCGGCGCAGAAGGAACGCTGGCTGCGGCCGCAGGTTGAGGGGAAGAGCCGCTCGTGTTTCGCGATGACCGAACCGGCGCCCGGCGCCGGTGCCGATCCGTCGATGCTGGCGACGACCGCCGAGCGCGATGGCGACCGCTACCGCATCAACGGCACCAAGTGGTTCGTCACCGGCGCCGAAGGGGCGTCGTACGCGATCGTGCTGGCCCGCATGGACGACGGGTCGGCGATGATGTTCCTGACCGACATGGACCACGACCGCATCCGCATCGTGCGCCAGATGGACGCGATGGACTGTTGCTTCACCGGCGGGCACGGCGTGGTGGAGTTCCAGGACGTGCACATTCCCGCCGAGGACGTGCTGGGGGAGGTCGGCAAGGGCTTTCGCTAAGCCCAAGTGCGGCTGGCCCCGGCAAGGCTGACCCACTGCGTGCGCTGGCTGGGGCAGGCTCGACGCGCCCACGGGATCGCCACCGACTACGCCCGCCGCCGTCAGGCCTTCGGCAGGCCGCTCGGCGAGCACGAAGGCGCCGGCTTCATGCTCGCCGACAACGACATGGACCTGCAGACATTCAGATCTTGCCCGATAGCCCCATTTCCATGCGCTCCATTGCATGCCGCAGCGCGCGCTTGAGCACGCCGGTCTTCAGGCCCAGTTTGTCGATGCACTGGCCATTCATCACGCCCGCCAGGCCATGGACGGTGGACCAGATGTACAGCGCATCGAGCTCCACGGCCTCGCGCATCGCGGCAGAGTCACCGTGCATGCGCCTGAGCACACCGCGAAGGATATCGAACGCGTGCGTGGCATCGGTCACCAGATCCAAGGTCTCGGCCGATTCTGGCCAGGTGGTGCTGAACATCAGCCGGTACTCCAGCGGATGCTCTTGCGCGTAGCTGAGGTACTGCACGCCCAGCGACTCCAAATCCTGCGCCGGGTCATCGAAGCGCTGCCGCGCATCCAGGTGGGCCGCAAAACGCTGGAAGCAGCGGCGCATCACCTCTGCCAGAAGGTGGTCACGGCTGGGGTAGTGCTTGTACGGCGCCTGGTGTGACACGCCGAGCTTGCGCGCCACATCGCGCAGGCTCAGGTTCTCGATGCCGCGTTCGGCGATCACTTCCTGCGCGGCGACGATGCAGGCGTCACGCAACTCCAGCGGCGGCGCGGTCTCGGTCTTCTTGCGGGGCATGCGATGTCGGAACGCAATGGGAGTTTCGGCCAAAGCTACCACAGCCCCGTTCGATTCCCCGTGGCCGGGTGCACGGCGAGACCTCAGGCGGACGCTCGCCTACCAGATCTCGCCTGGTGCGCCGTCATGCCCTTCATCACCTGGGTCATGACCATGACCTGACCCCAGCGAGGCAGCATGGCCAGCGACCAGCCAAGGAGCTTGGACAGCCAGCCAGGGCGCACCGTGGTCTTGCGTCCGAGCGCTTGCATCGTCACGCGCGCCACCACCTCGGCCGGAAGCGCCTGTGCCATCTGCATGTTGGCCCGTGCCGCGAAGCCGCTGCTGATGGGGCCTGGTGCCGACGCGATCACGTCCACGCCCTGCGCGGCCCATTCAACGCGCAGGCCTTCAGCCAGCGTCTGGACGTAGGCCTTGGTCGCGGCATAGTTGGCCGCGTGTGCCGTGCCGTGAAACGCCAGCAGTGAACTCAGGAACACCACGCCGCCACGGCCCCGTTTGACGAGGCGAGGCCCGATGTGCCACGCCAGCGCCGCCACCGACGTGCAGTTCAGGTCGACCATCCCGGTCTCGGCGCCCAGGTCGGCGTCCAGGAACAAGCCCGAGGTTCCAAACCCCGCCGCCGCGACCAGCAAGCCCACGTCGAGATCGGACGTGGCGTCAGCCAACCGGTGCACCGCCTCCAGGTCCGAGAGATCGGCGGTCAGCACGCGGCACTGCACTCCATGCGCCTGCTGCAACTCGCTCGCCAAGGCCGCCAGCGCCTTTTCGCGCCGCGCCACCAGGACCAGGTTGAGGCCTTCAGCCGCCAGGTGGCGGGCAAATGCCCGGCCGATGCCGTCGCTGGCGCCGGTGACCAGGGCCCAGGGACCGTACTTCTGCGCAATTCGAGAGACGGTGGCACTCACTTGGTCACCTTGATGTCGATGACCACGTCCTTGGCATCAGCCGCGACCTTGAACGACGCTTCTTCGAAGCGGGGGGCCCGCAGGCTGGGCCGCGCATTGTTGGACACGCCCCACTGCTCGGTCGGCAAGCCGATGAAGTTCGTGTCCACCCGCTTGTTGCCGTTCAGGTCGTGGCCGATGGACACCGCGTAGGTGCCTTCGGGCACGTCGTTGAAGCGGCAGGTCACACCCTTGGCATCCGCAGGCAGCCACAGGTTGCGCGCCGCTGTGTTGTCCATCGGGAAGCCTGTGGCGCCGGCGAAGAGCGAGCAACCCACATGTCCCAGGGGCTCGCTCATGCCACTGACGCGAACCACGACTTCGGCGGCACCGCTGGCGCTGCCTGCCGTGACCAGCAAGGCCACCAGCAGCGTCTTTCGGGGATCCCGGCCGATGCCGAGGCTCAGTTGAGGAACACGGGACATCTTCGTTCTCCAGGCGGTTGAGGCATCGGTCGCATGTCGCGCATCAATGCATGTTGACAGTGTCTACAAGTGTAGGGACAATAGTAGACAGCGTCAACTCCGGCAAACGGAGTGATGGTCTGACACCGAGACGGAGTGCGAGCCATGTCCCCAAACCCCTCACCACCTGATGCTGCTGCGGCCCGCGCCTGGCGCACCTTCCGCATCGCCAGCGCTGCAGTCTTCCTGGTGCTGCTGGACACCACGGCCGTCGTGGCCGCGTATTCGCCATTGAGGGCGCATTTCAGTGACGTGTCTGCGGCCGACCTGTCGTGGACACTCAATGCCTACACGGTGCTGTACGCCGCCTTGCTGGTCCCTGCCGGCCGACTGGCCGATCTGAAGGGCCGCAAGCGCGTCTTTCTCCAGGGCCTGGCCCTGTTTTCGTTCGCGTCGGCCTTGTGCGCCTGGGCACCCGGCATCGGCACTTTGATCGCCGCCCGGGCGTTGCAGGCCGTGGGCGCGGCACTGCTGACCCCGGCTTCGCTGGCCCTCGTCCTCGGCGCTTTCCCCAGAGAAAAGCGCGCGGCAGCCGTGGGGCTGTTCAGCGCGGTCGGCGCGCTGGCTGCGGCTGTCGGGCCGGCCTTCGGCTCCTGGGTCATCGAGCTGACGTCCTGGCGCTGGGTGTTCCTCATCAACGTGCCCTTGGGCCTGTTGGCGTGGGTGCTGGCCCGGCAACACCTGCAAGAGTCGACGAGCCCTGAGACCGGCGCGCGCCCGGACTGGCCGGGCATTGCGCTCCTCACCTTGGGTGCTGGCGCCGTCGCCTGGGGCATCGTGCGCAGCGAATCCGCCGGTTGGGTGCAGCCATTGGCTGCCCTGTTGGCGGGCACGGTGCTGCTTCTGACTTTCGGATTCTGGGCGCGCGGGCGGCCTGCGGCGGCGTTGGACCTGACGCTGTTCGAGGATCGCAGCTTCCTCTTCGTGAATCTGGCAACGGCGGTGTTCGGCATCGCCTTCACAGCCATGTTCCTGAGTGCCTTTCTCTTTCTGATGGGCATCTGGGGCTATTCGCAAGGACTGGCCGGCTGGGCGGTGACGCCGGGCCCTCTGGTGGTCATCCCGGTGGCCATCCTGTCCAGCCGGCTGGCGGGGCGCATCGGCCACCGACCCCTGCTGCTCGTTGGAGGGGTGCTGTATGCGGTCGCACAAGCCTGGCTGAGCCTGAGCATCGGCAAGACGCCGGACTACCTGGCGACGTGGCTGCCGGGGCAGTTGCTGGGTGGAACAACGATCGGCCTGGTGCTGCCCGCACTCAGCGGCGCGGCGGTGGCGAAGTTGGGTCCCACGCGATTCGGCGTGGGGGGCGGGGTGAACAACGCGATGCGACAGTTCGGCGGCGCGGCAGGCGCTGCCCTGGCCGTCGCACTGGTCGGACGCGCCGGTGGAAGCCTGCTGCAATTCCAGCATTTGTACGCCGTGCTGTCCGGCCTGGGGCTCCTGACCGCGCTGCTGTGCCTGCCCGTTCAGACGCGAATGACAGCCGTTGCTGCGGCAAAGCCGACGCCCGCTGCCCCCGCTGCGACATGACTCGCGCAATTCCCCGAAAGACAGCCGCTGTCATGCTGGGTTCACTGCTGGTCTGGCTCAACGGTTGCGCGATCGGCACGCCTTGGCCCCGGCTTCCCGCCGCCTCGCCTGAACAGGCGGAGAAGAGCGTGGTGCTGGTGCTGACCCATGTGGCAGTGGACACGAAGCAGCGCCGCGAATTCGACCGCCAGAACAGCCGCGTGCTGGCCAGCATGGGCAGCCACCCAGGCTTGATCGGCTACGCCGCACGCCGCCAGCTCTTCGGTGACCAGGGTTGGACGATGAGCGTGTGGGCCAACGACGAGGCCCGCGCGGCGTTCGTGCGGTCAGCCGTGCACCGCGAAGCGATCGCCCAAAGCATGCCTGCGCTGAGGACGGTGGAACTCAAGCGCCTGTCGGTCGCGCGCAAGGACTTGCCGGCCGACTGGGATCAGGTGCTGCGCATGCTGGCTGAACCAGAAGGCCGGCGCAACTACTGGGAATGAACATGGACCACCCCCGAAGCACGTCTGGCGCGCCAAAACGCAGCCGCCTTGGCATCTTTCACGCACAGCCGTTTGCGCTTCTGCTGGCCGCCACACTGGCGGGATGCGGTACGACGACGCTGCCCGTGCCGCCTGACATGAAGGCCGTGGGAACCAGCTTCAGGCATACGCAGGCGCCTGCAGCCAATGCGCTGGACGCGGCCACCTGGCGCGGCTTCGGGGACCCGGTGCTTGATGAGCTGATCATCCAGGCCCGTGTGGCCAACCTGGACGTACGCATCGCGCAGCAGCGCGTGCGACAGGCGCGCGCCGGCAGCACGGCAGCGGCGACGCGCCTGTGGCCGACGGTGGCATTGACGGGCTCGGTGTCCGACCAGCGCGCTGGCATGCCGGATGAAGTCAAGCGCGGCTTGCCCGACACCCGTGCCATTCGTGGCGCCCTGGATCTCGGGTGGGAGGTGGACGTATCCGGTGCGGCGCGCGCAGCGGCCGATGCGGCCGAACTGGATGCGCTGGCGGCCGATGCCGGGGTGCAGACCGCGCAGTGGCTGGCCAGCACCGAGGTTGCCCGGCAATACATCGTTTGGCTGGGCGCGCGCATGCGTCTGCAGCAATTGCTGGCCCTGCTGCAGGCCCAGGAAGACACCGAACGCCTGACGCGCAGCCGCGAGGCCAGCGGCCTGGCCAGCCGCTTCGACGTCAGCCGTGCCGCTGGCGAAGTGCAGAGTCTGGCCTCGCAATTGCCGCCTTTGCGGACGCTGGTGGCCGTGAGCGAGGCCCAGATCAACGTCCTCCTGGGCCTGAGTCCGAGCGTGGCCTTGCCTGCGCTGAACGCGAAGGTGGTCGCGATGCCCCAGGTTCCCTCGCTGAGCCCCGGCCAACCCATCGAACTGCTGCAACGCCGGCCGGACCTGCAAGCGGCACAGCAGCAGTTGCTGGCCGAAGCGGCACGTCTTCGCGAGAGTCAGGCGGACTTGTGGCCCAAGTTCTTCCTGGCCGCTGTTTTGGGCCAGCAGGACCTGCGGCTGAACGGCCTGGACTTCTCCCCCGCGCGCTACAGCAACGTCGCCTTGGCCTTCACCGCGCCGCTGTTCAATGCCGGACGCCTACGGGCTGCGGTGGAACGGCAGTCGGCACGCGAGCGGTCCGCCACCTTGCAGTACGAACGCGCCGTGCTCGGTGCCCTGCAGGACGTGGAGAACAGCCTGCTGGCGCTGGCGCAGGAACGTGAGCGTACCGCCTCGCTGTCTGCCGCGGCAGCCACGCGCCGCGAGGGTCTGCGCCTGGCGCAGTCGCTGCATCGCGAAGGCCAGATCGATCTGCTGCAGCTTCTCGATGCGCAACGCGGGCTGATCGCTGCCGAGCTGGCACTGACCGACAGCCAGACCCAACTGGCGCTGGCGGCCGTGCAACTGGTCAAGGCGCTGGGCGGAGGCTGGCAAACGGCCGATGCCGCGCCCCTGCTGCCTTGGCTTGCTGCCACCACGGCCGTGGCCTCATTCCCTTCAACCCAACGCTGAGTTCGCCATGCCAAAGCTCCCATTCCATTTCCGGCCTTTGGTCCTGGCCTGCGCCACCTTGGGAATCGCAACCGCACTGACGGCATGCGCGCCGGAGTCAGCACCGGCTCCCGTCGTGCAGTCGGTGTACGTCAGCCCGGTTCGCAATGACAGCGGCGCCTCGCAGCGCGTGCTGTTTGGCAGCGTGCGGCCACGCGTGGAGGCCGACCTGAGTTTTCGCGCGGGCGGCAAGGTGACGGAGCGTCTGGTCGAGCTGGGCCAGCACGTGCGGGCCGGCCAGGCGCTGGCACGCATCGACCCGGCCGACTACCAACTGGCCGTGCAGGCCGCGACTGAACAGCAGCGTGCCGCCGAAGTGGATGCCGTCCAGGCCAACAGCGATGCCGCGCGCTTCAAGCGGCTGCTGGCCGATGGCTCGGTGGGTGCGGCGGATGCCGAACGCCAGCAGGCCCGCGCGGATGCCGCTGCGGCGCGTCTCATCCAGGCTCAGAAACAGTCCGATCTGGCGCGCAACCGCGCCGGCTATGCGGTGCTGAGCGCGCCCTTCGACGGCGTCGTGACGGCGGTGCGGTTCGAGACCGGGCAGTTGGTCGACGACAAGCAAGCGGTGCTCAGCCTGGCCAGGCCGGGCGAACTGGAGATCGTCGTGGACGTTCCCGAATCACTGGTCACCGGCCTGAAGGCCTGGCAGGCCAGCGTGTTGTTGGGCACCTCGGCCGACCCATCGACAGCCAAGTCCATGGCGCTGCGCCTGCGCGAACTGGCACCCAGCGCCAGCGCGGCCACGCGCACCACCCGCGCCCGCTATGCACTGGCCGCGCCCGCGCAAGGCACGGACCTGCGCATGGGCATGAGCGCAGAAGTGCGCCTGCAACAAGCCGGACGCATCAGTGGAGCCGAGTTGCCGCTGGGCGCTTTGCTGGTCACGGCGAGCACTGACAACGCCGGCGCAAGTTCGGCAGGCGCAGCGATCACCGGCCCGTCCGTCTGGCTGGTGGACGCCAAGACCGGTGCGCTCAAGCGGCAGGCGGTGCAACTGCTGTCGCAGTCCACCGACCAGGTGCGCGTGGCGGGGCTGGCCGAAGGGGCACTGGTCGTGTCGGTTGGTGCGCAGAAGCTCGATGCAGGCCTGAAGGTTCAAGCCATGCAACGCCCCCTGGCTGCCATGGGTTCAGCGACGATTCCCGTGGTGACGCGATGAAGTCCTTCAACCTCTCGGAATGGGCCGTCACGCACCGCGCCCTGGTGCTCTTTCTCATCCTGGGCAGCCTGGTGATGGGCGTGTTCGCCTTCACGCGCCTGGGCCGACTGGAAGACCCCAGCTTCAATGTCCCGACCATGAACGCCGTGGTCGCCTGGCCCGGTGCCACCGCGCAGCAGGTGCAGGACCAGGTGCTCAACCGCATGGAGCGCGAGCTGCAAAAGATCGAAGGCATCGACCATGTGCGCAGCTTTGCGCGCCAGGGCTACGGCGGCTTGAACTTCTGGATGAAGGGTGGCACGCCCAAGGCCGAGCTGGACCGCGCCTGGTACCTGGCGCGCAAGAAGATCGCCGACGTGCGACACGAATTCCCCGACGGCGTGCGCGGCCCGTTCTTCAACGACGAGTTCACCGATGTCTACAGCGTGCTCTATGCCTTCAGCGCGCCGGAGCTGGGCTGGCCCGAACTGCAGGTGCTGGTCGAGGACATCAAACGCCAGTTGCAGTCCGTACCCGGTGTGACGAAGATCGACGTCTTCGGCCGCCAGACCGAGAAGGTCTATGTCGAGTTCTCCAGCGCCCGCCTGGCCGCCTTGGGCATCAGCCCGCAGACCCTGATCGATGCGCTCGCGCGGCAGAACACCGTCAGCCCGGCCGGCAGCGCCGAAGGCCACAGCGACCGCGTGTTCGTGCGCATCGGCGACAAGAACGGCACCGGAATGTCCCGTCTGGCCGGCAGTTTCCAGAACGCCCGCGATGTGGCGGAGGTGCCCATCGAAGCCGGTGGCCGGATGCTCAAGCTGGGCGACGTGGCGCAGGTGCACAGCGGCCTGGAAGACCCGCCGCAGTTCACCGTGCGCCACAACGGCCAGCCGGTGCTGATGCTGGGCCTGACTTTCGAGCGCAGCGGCAACGTCTTGAAGCTGGGCGCGGCGCTGGACGAGCGCATGGCCACGCTGAAGGCCGCCTTGCCGCTGGGCGTGGCGGTGGACAAGGTCGCCGACCAGCCCAGGATCATCGTCGACTCGGTCTGGGAGTTCGTGAGGTCCTTCCTGGAGGCCCTGGCCATCGTGCTGGCGGTGTGCTTCCTGTCGCTGGGCTGGCGCACGGGCATTGTGGTGGCGGCCTCGGTACCGCTGGTGCTGGCCCTGATCGCCACCGTGATGCTCATGATGGGCTGGAACCTGGACCGCATCTCGCTGGGCGCACTGATCATCGCCCTGGGCCTGCTGGTGGACGACGCCATCATCGCGGTGGAGATGATGGTGGTGAAGATCGAGCAGGGCTGGGACCGCGTGCGCGCCGCCACCTTCGCCTACAGCTCGACGGCCTTTCCGATGCTGACCGGCACGCTGGTCACCGTAGCGGGCTTCATGCCGGTGGGCTTTGCCCGGTCCATCAGCGGCGAATACGCCGGCGGCATCTTTTGGGTGGTGGGCGTGGCGCTGATCGCTTCGTGGTTCGTTGCCGTCGTGTTCACGCCTTACCTGGGTGTGGTCCTGTTGCCCAAGACGATGAAGACCCATGGTGGCGACCCCTATGCACGGCCGGTCTATGCACGGTTGCGCCACATCGTGGGCTGGTGCGTGGGGCACCGCTGGTGGGTGCTGGGTTCCGCCGTCGTGGCCTTCGTGGTCAGTGGTGCTGGCATGACGCTGGTGCAGCAGCAGTTCTTTCCCACCGCATCGCGGCTGGAACTGATCGTCGACCTGAAGATGCGTGAGGGCGCTTCGTTCACGGCCACGGAGGCGCAGCTCAGGCGGCTGGAACAGGTCCTGAAGGCCGATCCGCAGATCGCGCACTTCACGGCCTACACCGGCGCCGGCGCACCGCGCTTCTTCCTGTCGATTTCGGCCGACCTGCCCAACCCTGGGCTTTCCCAGGTCATCGTGAATACCCGAAACATCGCCGACCGCGAAGCCGTGCGCGGGCGCCTGCTGGAACTCTTCGCCAAGGGCCAGCAGTTCCCCGACCTGCGTGGCCGGGTCACCCGCTTCGAGTTCGGCCCGCCGGTGGGTTTCCCGGTGCAGTTCCGCGTGATTGGACCGGACACGAACCAGGTGCGCGAGATCGCCTACCGCGTGCGCGACACGGTGCGCAGCAGCCCGCTGGTGCGCGACACGCAGTTGGACTGGGACGAGCAGGTGCGAGCGCTGCGCGTGGCGCTGGACCAGGACAAGGCACGGCTGCTGGGCATCACCAGCGCCGATGTCGCTGCGATGACGCAGACCGTCTTGTCCGGTGCGCCCGTGACGCAGATCCGCCGCGGCGAAGACCTCATCGACGTGACCTTGCGCGCGGCGCCCGAGGAGCGCCTGGCGCTGGAGCGTCTGGGTGATGTGAATCTGTTCACCCGCACGGGCGCCGTCGTTCCGCTGTCTCAGGTGGCGACCTTGACGCCCACGTTCGAAGAGCCGGTGCTGTGGCGCCGCAATCGCGATATGGCCTTGACGGTGCGTGCCGATGTGCTGGATGGTGTGCAAGGCCCTGCGGCGACCTCGAAGATCTGGCCCACCCTGCAGCCCATCGTGGACAGCTTGCCACCGGGCTATCGCATCGAGATCGGCGGAGCGTTCGAAGAGACGCAGAAGTCCAACACGGCGCTGTTTGCCGTCTTCCCGCTGATGTTCGTGGTGATGCTGTTCTTCCTGATGCTCCAGCTTCAGAGCTTCTCGCGCATGTGGATGGTGTTCCTCACCGCACCCCTGGCGCTGATCGGCGTCGTACCCGCGTTGCTGATCTTCGATGCACCCTTCGGCTTCGTGGCCCTGCTGGGCGTGATCGCGCTCAGCGGCATGATCATGCGCAATGCGGTGATTCTGGTCGACCAGATCGACACCGATATCGCCACCGGCGTGCCGGCCCTCACCGCGGTGGTGGAAGCCACGGTGCGACGTTCGCGCCCGGTGGTGCTGACGGCCGCCGCGGCCGTGCTGGCGATGGTGCCGCTGGCCAGCAGCGTGTTCTGGGGTCCGATGGCGATGGCCATCATGGGCGGCCTGATCGTCGGTACCGTGCTGACCCTGGGCTTCGTGCCGGCGCTGTATGTCGCCTGGTTCCGTGTCCGGGTGGCTGCACCGGATGCGGCGCTGCGCACCGGGACCGCCAACGCCATGGGGACGACATGAATCGCAGCACCAGAACCCTGCGGTCAGCCTTGCATGCAGCCCTCGCGACCCTGACGGCGTTGCTCGCAGGGTGTGCGCCGTTCAACTACACCGGGCCCGACAGCCCGCGCGCCTTGACCGCCTTGGCGCCCCTTGATCCGGTACCCCGCATCGCGCTGGTGCTCAGCAGTGGCGGTCCCCGTGGCTACGCGCACATCGGCGTGATGCGCGTGCTGGAGGAAGCCGGCATCGAAGTCGATCTGGTCGTCGGCACCAGCGTGGGGTCGCTGTTGGGCGCCTTCTGGGCCGATGGGCGATCGGCCGCCGAGCTCGACGCGCTGTCCCAAGACGGCGGCCCATTCACACTGTTCGACTTGTCGCCGTTTGCCGACCGCGGGTGGATCCACGGGCAGCGGCTGCAGGACTACGTCAACACGCGCCTGGGCAACAAGCCCATCGAGCAACTGCGGCGTCGGCTGGTGGTGGGCGCGACGCGTCGCGACGACAAGACACCGGTGTTCTTCAGCCGTGGCAACGCGGGCGTTGCGGTGCGCGCCTCCGGCGCCGTGCCTGGCATCCTGTCGCCGGTGGGCATCGAAGACGTCGAGTACGAGGACGGTGATGAATCCCTGCCGCTGGCCGTGCGGGCGGCACGGCAGGCCGGCGCCCGCTTTGTCATTGCGGTCGATGTCACCCCTCGGCCCGAGACTGCACCTGAGGATGCGTCACAGGCCCAGCGCGAACGCGTCGCCAAGCGACGGGCACGCATCGCGCCCGAGGCTGCGCGTGCGGACTACGTCATCCATGCCGAGTTGGCGTTTGACGCGTCACCGCTGCCCAGCTACTTCCGGTATGCACGGGCTGCGGGCGAGCGCAGCGCCCGTTGGCACTTGCCGATGTTGTTGGCCGACCTCCAGCGCGCCGGCTTGGCTAACGACCATTCGCGCAGTGACGCGGTGGCCGCTGTGCGAAACCGGGACCCGGACGGTCCGCGCAGCATGGAGACGGATTGAACCGCTCGATGAGAAGACCTGAGTGGGCCGCAGCAAGCCTGCGAAAGTCCGCTCTCGCCGCTTGCCGAATTTGCAGCGTTGCATGCGAATGCCTGCTCATGACCGAATGAAGGTACCCACGACCGGCGACTTCCTGGCAGCCCGATCTAGAAGCCAACTCCTGCTACTGCGACCACTTGATCACGCGACACCCCGGCAGCCCTGGGTGGAACCGGCGTGCTCCGAACCTGCCGCTCACCAGTACCGGCAGCCGGCCAGAAGCGGACACGCAGTGCATCCGCGAAAGGCGGTCGCTCGCCGCCGACTTCGGTTGGGTTTGGTTGATCAGCGCGCTAGCCCGAAGCAGTCGGTCGGCATCGACTTCACCAAGAAGCGCGCATCAACGCACGGACCTCGGCATATCAGGTCAACGCTTCAAGCACGCCAGGGTCGCCAGGGCCTCGGCGGTGATGCGCTCGACGATGAGTGCCGCGGGTGCTATCGAATGTATGAGCCCGGCTGCCTCGCCGAACCACACACCGGTGTCATCGGGGTCGCCTTCCGCAAAGGCTTGTCGATAGCGCGCACCTTCCACTGAGACGTGCTTTTCCAGTTCGTCTTCGCGCCCGTGCCACCGATCCGTGAAGGCGTTGCGGCGAATACGGGCCGTGAATTCTCTGGGCCATGCAAGCTGGCGGGCGATGTCTGGAACGCGAGTGCGGATGGTCCCATCGCCATCGCTCTCGACGATGGCTTGATGATGTCGTGCATGAACGAGCGCCTCGTTCGATGCCCAGAACCGCGTGCCGACTAGCACCCCGTCGGCGCCGAGCATCAGCGCTGCGGCGAGGCCCCGGCCATCGGCGATGCCCCCAGCCGCCATGAGCAATGTGTCGGCGGCGTGCGCCCTGATGTAGTCGGCCGCCTCGGGAACGAAGGTCATGGCGCCGCGACATGCGCCATGCCCACCGGCTTCTGCTCCTTGCGCAATGACGGCGTCTGCCCCGACGTCGACAG
>JANOBL010000263.1:0-2429 GCA_031411635.1 Betaproteobacteria bacterium | reverse complement strand
CTGCACCATCGCGCCGGCCTTGATCAGTTCACGCGCCAGGTCGGCAGCCTTGTAGCAGGCGATGCCGCCCGACAAGCCAAGCAGGATGTGGCGGCCGGCCAGCGGCGGCGGGGTGGGCGCGGGGGTGGGCGGCATGGCGCGCAATGTAGCGCAGCGCAGCATTGGTGCTTCAGGATCGCCGGGTTTCAGGCCTGCGCCGCGCCGTGGCACTTCTTGAACTTCTTGCCGCTGCCGCAGGGGCAGGGATCGTTGCGGCCGGGTTTGGCCTCGACCCGCCGGGTGGCGGGTTTGGGCGCCTTGTCCAGCCAGTGCAAACGCAGGTCTTGCACCGCGTAACAGGCCTCGTCCACCAGTTGCTCGCGGTCCAGCGATTCACCGGGGTAGTTTTGTGCCAGATGGTCCACCATCGAGTCCGGCGGCAGCATCAGCGCCAGCACCCGCGACAAACAATCGTCGTACCAGCGGCCGTCATCGGTGCCCAGGTCAGGATCGGGCCAGTCTTCGGCAAAGGCGTCGATCGCTTCACCAAAGCCCTCGGACCACAGCGCACCCAGCACCAGCATTTCTTCAGCTTCTTCCGCCGTGAAGTGGCCGGCAGCCACCAACTCGGCACGGCCGGCGGCGTCGTAGCTGATCATCAGCGGCGCCAGGCGCATCGTTTCCGGATCGTCGATCAAGGATTGCACATCCAACTGGCTGGACAGTACGTTCCAGCGGTCGCGCAGCGCGGCCATCGCTTGGTCCACATCGGCCGGATCGCTGAAGGCGCGCTCAAACGCATCGCCAAAAATAACCGGCAGCCATTCTTGAACCGGCATCGCCCGGGGGATGCACACCAATGCAGTGAGGTAGCCGTCCACCCATTCCAGAGATGCGTCGACGCCAAAACCGGCCAGGCGCTCACACAGTTTTTCCAGCGCATCGATCTCGGCTTCGCTGCTGTTGCGGGCCGGGCGGATCATGGTGTGGCCTTGCTGACAGTGGAACGGCAGTGTTGACAAACCATGGTGACGGCGCTTCCAGGCAAAGCATGGATTGTCGCCGCCGCGCTCACACGGTGGTGAACGGCGCCCAGCGCGGTGGGCTGGGGTGCAGCCTGGCCATCGACAGCACGTCCACGTAATGGCCATCGCGCAGGGCATAGCCCACATGCCGGCCTTCGGTTCGAAAACCACAGCGCTCGTACAGCGCAACGGCCCGGGGGTTGTCGACAAACACCGTCAACTCGATGCGCAAGACCTGGCCCCAGCGGTCGGCCCAACCGCACAGCGCCGACATCAGCGCCAGACCCACGCCTTGTCCTTGCGCCTCGGGCAATACCGCGATGCCCAGGCCCATCACATGGCGGCGGCGCAAACCCGAGCCCGCAGGATGCAAGCCGGCGTTGCCCACCACCATCGCATCACCATGCTCGTCGGGCCACTCGGCCACCAGCAGCAGATCGGGTTTTTCAGGCGCCAGCGTATCGGCCAGCCGGGCCTGCCACAGCGCTGCGCTGGTGTACGGCGCCTGCAGCAAATTGGGCTGCACCGCAGGGTGGCCCATGATGCGGGCAAAGGCGGCAGCATCGGCATGCACGGCGCGGCGGATGTGCAGGTTGGCAGGTTTCATCGGTGGTTCCCAGGCGGACAGCGATGTTGCGATGGCCGGGGAGCGGCGTCAATTCAAAGCCGGGCTGGCGCTGGACCACAATGCGTGCCCCACCGCCCGCAGATCACGCACAAGCAAGAGCACAAGACCATGAGCATGAAAAAAACCGACCTCGTCCGCCAGCTTGAAAGCAAGCTGGAAGGCCAGCGCGCACGCACCGCCACCCCGGGGCGCTTTGGCCCGGCCGCAGCGGCGCCGCTGGACCGCAAAGAGCAGCGCAAGCTGGACGCCGCCGCCGGCCTGGTGCCTTTTGCCTGCAAGCTGCCAGCCGCGCTGGCCCAGCAACTGCGGGAGCGGGCCGATGCCCAGCCGGGTGGCATCAATGCGCTGATGGTGCAACTGCTGGAGCGCGGCCTGGCCGGTTGAGCCTGGCGCGATCCCGCCAGACCAGGCCGTTCAGCCTGGCAAGCGCTCGGCCACCCAGCCAGCCACTGCCGCCAGCGCCTTGGGCAGGCCGGCTGCGTTGGTGCCGCCAGCCATCGCCAGATCGGGCTTGCCACCACCCTTGCCGCCCACTTGCTGGGCGACAAAGTTGACCAGTTCACCGGCCTTCAACTTGCTGTCCGGCCGGGCCAGCAGATCGGCGGTGATGCCGGCGGCCAACTGCACTTTGCCAGCGTCCACCACCGCCAGCACGATGGCCCCGCTCTTGAGCTTGTCCTTGAGCTTGTCCATCGTGTCGCGCAGCGTCTTGGCATCGGCACCGTTGAGCATCGCCGCCAGCACCCGCACGCCCGCCACGTCCACCGCCTGGGCCATCAGCTCATCGCCCTGGGCCG
>JANOBL010000262.1:0-1783 GCA_031411635.1 Betaproteobacteria bacterium | reverse complement strand
GTTTGGTGTGGAATCAGGCATAGCGGCGGGCGTCCTCGATCACCTTGCCGTCGTTGGGCAGGCTGCCAGCGACGCTGAACACCACGTCGGCACGCAGCTTGGTCACATCGCGCACGCTGGCGGCTACTGCGCTGGCCAGGCCTTCGGGGGTGCCCGCCACGGCGCTGTGCAGTTCCACGTTCAAGGTCATGCGATCGTTGGCCATCTCGCCGTCCACCACCAGCCTGGCCTTGTTGATCTCGGGGTGGCGGCGCAGCACCTCGGCCACCTGGCTGGCATGCACAAACATGCCGCGTACTTTGGTGGTTTGGTCGGCACGGCCCAGCCAACCCTTGATGCGGACATTGCTGCGGCCGGTGGGGCATGGGCCGGCCAGGATGGCCGACAAATCGCCGGTGCCAAAGCGCAGCAGCGGGTAGTCGGGGTTCAGCACGGTGACGACCACCTCGCCCACCTCGCCATCCGGCAGCACATCGCCGGTGCCGGGGCGCACGATCTCCAGGATGACCGCTTCGTCCAGCACCAGGCCTTGGCGGGCGGTGGTTTCGTAGGCGATCAGCCCGGCGTCGGCGGTGGCGTAGCTTTGGTAGACATCGATCTGGCGCTGGCTGAACCAATCGCGCAGCGATGGCGGAAAGGCCTCGCCACCGACCAGGCCCTTGGTCAGGCAGCGGATGTTGGTGCCGGTCTCGGTGGCTTTGTCGACCAGGATCTTCAGAAAGCTGGGCGTGCCGATGTAGCCCTGTGGTCGCAGATCGGCCACCGCCTGTAGCTGTAGCTCGGTATTGCCAACGCCGCCGGCAAAGGTGGTGCAGCCCACCGCATGGGCACCGCTTTCCATCATCGCGCCGGCAGGGGTCAGGTGGTAGCTGAAGCTGCAATGCGCCAGGTCACCGGCGCGGAACCCGGCGGCGTAAATGGCGCGGGCCATGCGCCAGTAGTCGGCGGCGGCGCCTTCGGGCTCGTAGATCGGGCCGGGTGACTGGAAGACGCGCTTGGCCCCGGTGCCGGCGGTTTGGCCACGCCAGCCGATGGCGGAGAAGCCGCCGAACGGGTCGTTCTTTGACAAGTCCAATCGCAGCGCTTGCTGCCGCTCCAGCAACGCCTGCTTGCGGATCACCGGCAGTGTGGCGAGCGCCGCGCGGCTGGTGAAGGCGGCTGCATCAACCCCCGCCAAGGATTCGGCAAACGCGCTGGTGGCGCGCTGGGCTTGGGCGATGTGGCCGGGCAGCGCGGCCAGCAACGCGGCCTCACGCTGGGCCGGATCCCGCTGCTCCAGCGCGTCGTAAAACTCATTCATCACAGTCACTCATCACGGTCACCCCACGATGCCAGTTGTTTTTTCAGGTCGGCGACAAAATCGCGCACATCGGTGCTGCTGCGCAAGACCTTGGCTATCCATTCAGGGCTGCTGCGCGACGGGCGCTTGACCCGGGCGGCGCGCAGTGTTTCACCGTCCACAGCGGCACGCGCCAGCGTCAGGCCACGGCGCTCGAAGCGGCCTTCGCGTTCAGTCAAACCCAGCGCGCGCAATTCACGTTGCAGCTTTGGCAGTGCCTCGTCGGGCTTGAACGGTGGCGCGGCAAAACCAGGGTCGTCGGACATCGGATTTCCCTTGCGCCAACTCAAGCCAGCCAGCGCTTGCGGCGCTTGTAGCTCTTCACGTCCTTGAAGCTCTTGCGCGGGTTGTCGTCGGATGCGCCACCCATGCCGAGATAAAACTCCTTCACGTCCTCGTTTTCGCGCAGGTCGGCCGCCATGCCGTCCAGCACGATGCGGCCGT
>JANOBL010000261.1:0-2187 GCA_031411635.1 Betaproteobacteria bacterium | reverse complement strand
CCAACAAGACCACGATCGCCTACACCACCACGGTCACCAACCTGAGTTGCAGCAACACGGTCACCGGCATAACGCTCACGGTCACCGGCATCGACGACAGCAACCCGGGCGGCTTCTCCGGGCTGTCCAAGAACACCACCCAGGGCAGCACCACCTCGGTCAATGACTCGCCCCTGGTCTGGAGCGTCGGCACCCTGGCGCCCGGCGCGACCGCCGCGCTCACCGTCACCGGCAAGCCCCGCACCGCGGGCACCGTCAACAGCAGCGTCACGATCAGCGCACCTGCCTCGGGGCTGATCAATACCGGCAACGACAGCGACACCGAGTCGGTCGCGGTGCAGCCGTGGAACTGGGTCGGCTTCGACATCGCCACCGACACCGTGACCGAGGGCCTGGGCAGCCTCTACTCGGCGCGCATCTCCGCTGCGGTCATCCCCGCCAACGACATCACGGTGCACTACAGCGTCTCGGGCAGCGCCACCGCCGGCGACACCGATCTGGCCGCCACCGGCACCCTGGTGATCGACAAGGACGACCTGGGCGCCCCGGACTGGACGGCGATCGAATTCACGATCACCGATGACCTGATCCCCGAGCCCACCAAGAACCTGACACTGACCATCACCAGCGTGACCAGCGGCGACGCCATGGTCATGTTCGACAGCGGCTCGGCGCTGTTTGCGCCGAGCATGAACATCACCCTGCTTGACGACGACGGCCCCGACCACTACGAGCTGAGCTTGCCGAGCACCGGCCTGTCCTGCCTGCCCATCACCGTCACGGTGGCGGCCTGCCTGGACAACAGCAACCCCTGCACCAATCCCTACCCCTATGTGACCGGCACCACCGCCAGCTTGGCGGCCAGCGCCGGCAGCCTGGCCGCCACCACGCTGACCTTCGATGCCGGCGGCATGGCCAGCACCACGCTGAGCCACGCTTCGGCCAGCGACGGCACGACCCTGTCGGTCACGCTGTCGGGCGAACAACGCGCCAGCGTCTATCCACGCAAGTGCTGCCCGAATGGCGCCAACTGCGTGGCGGCCAGCAGTTGTTCAAGCACCTTCAACAGCGTGGGCTTCATCATCGCTGCCGCCGTCAATGCCGGCAGCGCCACGTTGCCGACCCAGACCGCGGGCACGGCATCGGCCAGCTACATGCTGCGCGCCGTCAAGACCAATACCACCACCAAGGCCTGCGAGGCCGCGCTGGCCGGCGCCAGCACGGTGAACTGGGCCTACGAGTGCAGCAATCCCGCCGCCTGCAGCGCCAGCAACCTGATGAGCCTGAACGGCGGCAGCGCCACCACGGTGCAGCGCAACAACAGCGGCGCGGTGGCGAGTTACACACCGGTGGCGATGAACTTCGACGCCAACGGCAACGCGCCCTTCAGCTTCACGTTCAATGATGTCGGCCAGGTCAGGCTGTGGGCCAGCAAGACGGTCAACGCGGCGCCGTTGGCGGGATCGTCGAATGCCTTTGTCAGCAAACCAGCGGGCTTTGCGCTGTCGGCCATCAACCAGACAGCCGGCCCCAACCTGGCCAATCCCGCCGCTGCCAGCGCCGCCGGTGCCAAGTTCGTGAAGGCTGGCGAGAGCTTCGGCGCCAGCGTGACCGCGCTGACCTCCGGCGGCGCGGCAGCGCCCAACTTCGGCAAGGAGGCCAGCCCCGAGAGTGTGCTGTTGACGCCCACGCTGGTGCTGCCCGCCGGCGGCGCCACCGGCACGCTGGCCAATGCCAGCATCGCCGGCAGCAGCTTCAGCAACGGCGTGGCGAGCGTCAGCAACCTGGCCTGGAGCGAGGTCGGCATCCTGACGCTCACACCCAGCCTGGCCGACGGCGACTACCTGGGCGCCGGGCCGGTCAGCGGCACGACCACCGGCAACGTCGGCCGCTTCATCCCCGATCACTTTGCGCTGACCACGGGCAGCGTGAGCCCGGCCTGCAGCGCGGCCTTCAGCTACTTCGGCCAGGACGGCTTTGCCACCAGCTTCACGCTGCGCGCCGAGGCCGCCGGCAACAGCCTGACGCAGAACTACACCGGCAGCTTTGCGCGGCTGGATGTCAGCGGCTGGGGCGCCTTCAACTTCAGCGCCACCGGCCTGCCGGCCGGCGCCGCGCTGGCGGCCAGCGCCACGCCGCCCAGCGGTGGCTGGGCCAACGGCCTGGCCAGCATCAGCGCCCGCCACC
>JANOBL010000260.1:0-2878 GCA_031411635.1 Betaproteobacteria bacterium | reverse complement strand
GATCGTCGATGAGTCCACCGGGCGCGTGATGCCCGACCGCTCGTGGGAGCGTGGCCTGCACCAGTTCATCGAGATCAAGGAAGGCGTGACGCTGACCGGGCGCCGCGACACGCTGGCCCGGCTGACCTACCAGCGCTTGCTGCGCCGTTACCTGCGGCTGTCGGGCATGACCGGTACGGCGGTGGAAGTGGCCGGCGAGATCGCCCACACCTACGGCCTGGCGGTGGTGAAGATCCCGCTGGAGCGGCCGTCGCAGCGCGCCTGGTGGCCAGCCACGGTGTGCGCCAGCGCCGCCGAGAAGTGGCATTGCGTGGCCGAACGGGCCCGGCAACTGGCGGCGGTCGAGGGCCGGCCGGTGCTGATCGGCACCCGCTCGGTGCTGGCGTCGGAGGCGCTCAGCGCACTGTTGCTGGCGCGCGGCTTGCCGCATGCGCTGCTCAACGCCAAGCAAGACGGCCTGGAGGCCGAGGTCGTGGCCCAGGCCGGCCAGAAGGGGCGCATCACGGTGGCCACCAATATGGCCGGGCGCGGCACCGATATCCGCCTCGGGCCTGGCGTGGCCGAAATCGGTGGCCTGCA
This sequence comes from Betaproteobacteria bacterium, assembly GCA_031411635.1. Lineage (GTDB taxonomy): Bacteria > Pseudomonadota > Gammaproteobacteria > Burkholderiales > Burkholderiaceae_C > Pseudaquabacterium. Next base: position 2,299 of record JANOBL010000260.1, on the reverse strand, counting down.
TGTGATCCTGACCGAGCACCACGAGTCGCCGCGCATCGACCGCCAGCTCTATGGCCGCTGCGCGCGGCAGAGCGACCCCGGCAGCTGCGAGGCCATCGTCGCACTGGATGATGACATCTACCGCGTCTGTACGCCGCGGCTGGCCGCCCTGCTTGCTGGGCATGCGCGGGCCCAAGCCGGTGGCCACCTGGCGCCTGGCGCCTACCGCGCCTTGACCTGGCTGGCCCAGCGCGCCAGCGAGGACCGCAGCCGGCGCATCCGGATACAGACCATGAAACACGACCAGCGCCTGCACAAGCTGCTGGCCTTCTCCGGGAGATCGGAATGATGAAGCGACCTTGGGCCCGCCGCGGCGTGCTGCCAGCCATGCTGGCCGGGCTGGCAGCGCTGGCGAATGGCGCGGTTGCCAACGCGGCGCCGTTTGAATGCGTGATCGAGCCGAACCAGACGGTTGAACTGCGGGCACCGGTCGATGGGCTGATCGAGAAGGTGCTGGTCAAGCGTGGGGATCGGGTCAAGACCGGGCAGCCCCTGGTGGTGCTCGAATCGAGCGTCGAAAATTCCGCGCTCGAGCTGGCCCGCTTCCGGGCCCAGATGACCGGGCGTCTTGCGGTGGCGCGCAACCGGCTGGACCACGCCAGCCGCAAGCTCGAGCGGGCGGCCGAACTGTCGGCGCAGAACTATGTGGCGGTGCAGAGCCGCGACGATGCCGAGGCTGAAAAGCGGGCGGCCGAGGGCGAGTTGCTGGACGCCAGCGAAACCAAGCAACTGGCCCAGCGCGAGTTGCAGTATTCGTCCGACCTGCTGGCGCGCCGCACGCTGCGCAGCCCGTTCCATGGCCTGGTGGTCGAACGTTTGCTCAACCCTGGTGACCTTGCCGAGTCGGGTACCGGTCGCAAGCCGGTGCTGAAGTTGGCGCAGGTCGAGCCGCTGCGGGTGGAGGTAGTGCTGCCGATCACCGCCTACGGCAAGCTGCGCCCGGGAGCGGTGGCGATGGTGACACCAGAGGCCCTGGGTGGCCGTTACCCGGCCACCGTGACCGTGGTCGACAGCGTCTTCGACTCGGCCAGCGGCACCTTCGGAGCGCGGCTGGAGATAGCCAATGCACATGGCAAACTGCCTGCGGGAATCCGCTGCCAAGTCGAGTTCGGCCCGCTTTTGCCGCCGCCAGCGGGCAAGATCGACGACGGCAGCGTTGAACCTCGCCGCCATTGACTGCGCCGCGCGCACCGGCCGCAGCCCGGGCGCCGCCCGTTGGCAAGCGGGCAGGCGCTGGAGATGAGCAGCGTCATCCCCCTGAGCAGGTGTTTCAGAGTGCACAGCGATGTCATGGGCACGACCGGCCAAGGCATCATCCGCGCCATCGCGGCCGGCGAGCGTGACCCCAAGGTGCTGGCCCGCCATCGCCACGGCCGCGTCAAGGCCAGCACTGAGGAGATCATCAAGGCGTTGACCGGCAACTGGCGTGACGAGCACCTGTTCGTGCTGCGCCAGGCGCTGGGGATGTACGACGACATCGCGCGGCACTTGGTCGAATGCGACGCGAAGCTGCAGGCATTGCTGACCGAACTGGGTCAATCCAAGGTCGATCGGGGCAAGGCACCGCGCGCTGGCAGCAGGCTGCGCCAAGAATTCGATGCACGCCAAATTCTGGCCAACTGGGCGGGCGTGGACCTCACGCGTATCAACGGGCTCGGCCTGGCTGCGGTGATGAAGGTCTTGTCGGAGATTGGTCCCGACCTGAGTCGATTCGAAACTGTCAAGCACTTCTGTTCATGGCTGGGACTGTGCCCGGGCACCAAGATCAGCGGCGGCAAGGTTCTGTCGGCCAAGACAAAGAGATCGGCCAACCGGGTGCGCCAGGCGCTGAAGATGGCAGCCATGAGCCTGTCGCACAGCGACTCTGCGCTCGGCGCGTTCTGCCGTCGCCTGTGCAGCCGCATGGACAAGCCGCGCGCCAACAAGCTGTGGCGCACAAGCTGGCACGCATGGTGTACTTCATGCTCACACGCGGCGAAGCATTCGTCGATCAAGGCCAACAGCACTGCGAAGAGCAGCAGCGCCAGCGCAGCGTGGCCGCCCTCAAGCGCCGCGCCGCGGCGCCAGCGTGCCCATGTCCTTGAGCAGAGTTCTGAAGCTGTGCAGCGGCAAGCCGTCATCGGCGGTCTTGCTGGCGTCCTTGTGCTTGGCGTGGTCTGAGCGCTGTGCCTTGTCCACCGCACAGGCGCGCGCGGTGTTGGCCAGATCGAGCTGCTCGTCATCGAACAGCATGGGCTTCAAGCGCTGGCGCATGTGCCAC
>JANOBL010000259.1:0-3973 GCA_031411635.1 Betaproteobacteria bacterium | reverse complement strand
CACCTTCGGCCGCGGCCTGTCGATGCACTCGAACAGCCACGTCGGCATCTCGATGGCGGCGATGACACATCTGGCGGCAGCCACGCCGATGCTGACCTATGCCTGCGACACGCACTACCCGTGGCAGAGCGACGAGTTACTGATCGGCGGCAAACTGCCCATCGAAGGCGGCTGCGCGCGCGTGACGCGCGAGCCCGGCCTGGGCATCATCCTCGACCCCGCTGCGCTGGCGCGCCTGCACCAGCAGTACCTCGACTGCGGCCTCACCGACCGCGACGATGCGATCGAGATGCGCAAGAAGGAGCCCGACTGGGCCTTCATGCCGGTACGCTACTGATTGCCATGAGCGAAGTCCGCGTGCCCTTTCAGGCCTCGAGCCGCTACCCCGATCCGGCGGTCGAGGTGTTGCATGAGAGTTTCCTCGGCCTGCGGCTGTTTTCGGCCTCGGTCGAACAGCTCGACAGCGGCTGCCGCTGGAGCGAAGGGCCGCAGTGGTTCGGCGATGGGCGCTATCTGCTGTGGAGCGACATCCCCAACAACCGCATCCAGCGCTGGGACGAGGCCTCGGGCCTGGTCACCACCTTCCGCGCGCCGTCCAACCATGCAAATGGTCTGGCGCGTGACGCCCAGGGCCGGCTGCTGGCCTGCGAGCACCTGACGCGCCGCGTCACCCGCACCGGGTTTGACGGCGCCATCACCGTGCTGGCGGACCGCTACCAAGGCAAGCGGCTGAACTCGCCCAACGACATCGTTTGCCAGCATGCAGGCCCCGGTGCCGGTAGCGTCTGGTTCACCGATCCATCGTTTGGCATCCATGGCTGGTGGGAAGGCGAGCCGGCCGAGCCAGAACTGCCACACGCCGTCTACCGCCTAGATCCTGACGGCAGCGGCCTGCGGCAGGTGCTGGACGACCTGGCCGGCCCCAACGGCCTGGCGTTTTCGCCCGATGCCGGCGTGCTGTACATCGTGGAAAGCCGCGCCTCACCCAGCCGCAAGGTGTGGGCGTATGACCTGGGCGCTGATGGCGCGCTGTGCAACAAGCGCCTGCAGATCGATGCCGATGGCGCGGGTGCGCTGGACGGCATCGCGGTGGATGCCGACGGCAACCTGTGGTGCGGTTGGGGCAGCGACGGCCGGCTTGGTGCATCCCCCGAAGCGCTGGACGGCGTGCGGGTGTTCAACCGCGATGGCCAAGCCATTGGCCACATCCACCTGCCCGAGCGCTGCGCCAACCTGTGTTTTGGCGGTGCACGGCGCAACCGGCTGTTCATGGCGGCGGGCCACTCGCTGTATGCGCTGTTTGTCAATGTGCAAGGAGCGGGCTGAGCGCCCTGGCCGGCAAGCCCGCAAAGACCGGGTGATCCCCTGCCAGCAATGCCGACTTGCCAGGCCAGGTGCGGCGCAGAATGCAAGCCGCCAGGGCTTTCGCCCGGGCTTGGTGAGGCCAAGATGAACCCGCAACCCTGCAAGCACTGGCGCAGCATGGCCACCAGTCTGGCCCTGGCCAGCTTGCTGCTGACCGGCTGTGGCGGCGGTGGCGGCGGTGGCGGCGGTGGCGAAGCGGGCAGCCCCGCCGTGACCCCAGCCACCGTGCTGCTGACCGGCACCGCCGCCACCGGTGCGGCGATGGCCGGCACCACGGTGCGTGCGCTCAGCGCGGCAGGCAGCACCGCCACCAGCACCGTGGCAGCCGATGGCCAGTACAGCCTGCGCATCAACCAGGGCGGGCCATACCTGCTAAGCGCCACCGATGCCGCTGGCAAAACCTGGTACTCCTACGCCAGCGGTGCAGGCACCACCAACATCACACCGCTGACCACGCTGGCGCTGCTGGACGCCAATGCCGGCAAGCCGCTGGCCGATCTGCTGGCCGGCTGGCAGGGCCAGCAGCTAGCGCCCAACACCGTGGCGCAATCGGCCACCAAGGTCAATACCAACCTGGCCGCGCCTATGCGCTCGGCCGGGCTGAACCCGCTCACCGTCAACATCTTCAGCGATCCGTTTGCCGCCAACCACCTGGGCATCGATGGCCTGCTGGACGGGCTGCGCGTGGTGATTGCCTGCTCGCTGGGAAGCTGTAGCCAGGACATCCGCAGCCCCGATGGCCGCACGGTGGTGACCTGGAATGCCGATCTCACCACCGGCGGCTTCAGCCTGGGCTGGACCATCGCCGGCGACGACGGCAGCGTCAATTTGACCGTGGGTAGCTGCCGCGCCCAACCGGTGATCGGCAGCGTATCGCTGCGGGTGGAAACCCAGGTCTTCGGCCTGGGGCTGTCGCTGGTGCCCGATTTGTGCGTGGACGGCTTGCAGGCCCAGCCTGGCAGCCAGGCCGGCTTTTGCGACGATTCACTGGTGCAGTTGCTGCTGCCTGCAGGCGTGCAATTGCTGAGTTGCAGCTACAGCGCGCCGGTGGGCACGGTGCATGCGCGCATCGGCAGCCCGGTGGCGCTGGACTACACCGTGAAGTACAGCTTTGTGCGGCATTGAGCGCCGGGCCACCACCGCAGGCAAGCTGCCCGACTCAAATTTGCGCAAGCTGCGCCCGGCCCAGCCCGGCTTGCCGGCGCCACCGGCGATGCCGTAACCTGCGGCGATGAACACCACCCGCCTGCTTGTCAACAAAACCCGGTTGCCCACCACCCGGCTGCAAACCACGGCCGATCCCGCTTTGGCCGATGGCCAGGTGCGGGTGCAGATCGATCGCTTTGCGCTGACCGCCAACAACATCACCTACGCCGCGTTTGGCGCGGCGATGAACTACTGGCAGTTCTTTCCAGTGACAGCGGGCCCGGACGACGCCGGCCTGGATGCCGCCGATTGGGGCTGCATTCCGGTCTGGGGTTTTGGCACGGTGCAGCAATCACACCATCCCGAGGTGGCCGTGGGCGAGCGGCTGTACGGCTATTGGCCGATGGCCTCGCACGCAGTGCTGCAGCCGGGCCGGTCCAGTGCTGCCGGCTTTGCCGACCTGGCGCCGCACCGCGCCGGGCTGCATGCGCTCTACAACCAGTACAACCGCTGCAACGCCGATCCGTTTTACACCGTCGACAGCGAAGACCTGCAAGCCTTGCTGCGTCCGCTGTACCTCACCGCCTGGTTGATCGATGATTTTCTGGCCGACAACGCCTGGTTTGGCGCCGCCAGAGACCCGACGCGCCCAGCGCTGATGCTGCTGTCCAGCGCCTCCAGCAAAACCGCCTGCGCCACCGCCGCCCGGCTGGCGCAGCGCGCTGGCATCGAGGTGGTGGGCCTGACCTCACCCGCCAACCAGGCCTTCTGCGAAAGCCTGGGCGTCTACCACCGCGTGATCGCCTACGACGACCTGGCCCTGCTGCCCGCCGACAGCCCCTGCATCTACGTGGACTTTGCCGGCAACAGCACGCTGCGCCTGGCCATCCACCGCCGCTTTGCCGCGCTGGCCCATAGCTGCGCCATCGGCGGCACCCATGTGGACAAGCTGGGCAGCGCACGCGACCTGCCAGGCCCCAAGGCCACGCTGTTCTTTGCGCCGGCGCAGGCCAAAAAACGCTCGGCAGACTGGGGCGCGGCAGCGTTTGGCCGCCAGTTGGTGCAAGACTGGCACGCCTTCCGCGCCCGCGTGACCGACCCCAGCGCACCCTGGGTGCTGGTGCAACACCACCACGGGCCCGATGCAGTGCAGCAGGCTTATGCCAGCGTGCTGGCCGGTGCCGGCAATCCGCGGTTGGGGCACATGCTGAGCCTGCTGTCTTGAGCCCCGCCATGCCCGATGCCCGCACCCTGCTGATCACCGACGCCGAGCTGATCGCCACGATGGACGAGCAGCGGCGCGAGCTGCGCGGTGCCAGCCTGCTGGTGCGCGGCCGGCAGATCGAAGCCATCTGGCCGGCCGGCCAGCGCCCGCCCGGCATCACCGCCGACGAAGTGATCAATGCCCAAGGCCATGCGCTGCTGCCCGGGCTGGTGAACACGCACCACCACATGTACCAGT
>JANOBL010000258.1:0-6152 GCA_031411635.1 Betaproteobacteria bacterium | reverse complement strand
GCCGCTGGTTGACGGCGCCGCTTCGGCGCCTGACCGACGCCGCACGGCAGATGCCGCAAGGCCCGTACGAGGTGGCGCTGCCAGCCGGCGCAGCGGGCCGGCAGGACGAGATTGGCCAGCTCACCGCCAGCCTGGCTGCGCTGCGCGACGCGATCCGCCAGCGTGTGGCCCAGCTCGGTGTGGCGCGCGATGCGGCCGAGGCGGCCAACCGGGCCAAGAGCGCTTTTTTGGCCAATACCAGCCACGAGCTGCGCACCCCGCTGAACGGCCTGCTGGGCATGGCCAGGCTGGCGCGCCAACCCGGGCTGGACGAGCCACGCCGCCAGCACTACCTGGACCTGGTGGTGGACAGCGCTCAAAGCCTGGCCGACATCTTGTCCGATACGCTGGACCTGGCCCGCATCGAAGCCGGCAAGCTGGTGCTGGACCCACAGCCGTTTGACCCGCGTGGGCTGCTGCAGCGCGTGGTGGCGGCCTACCGCTTGCTGGCCGACAGCGCGGGCTTGAGCCTGACGCTGCAGATCGACGATGCGGTGCCGCCAGCGGTGCTGGGCGATGCGCTGCGGGTGCGGCAAATCCTCAGCAATTTCTTGAGCAACGCGCTGAAGTTCACCGACCGGGGCGGCATCACGCTGCAGCTTCGGGTTGCCGACGCCGCAGCCGGGCCCGGCCGCTTGCGGCTGGCGGTGATCGACACCGGGCCCGGCATCCCGGCCAATCTGCAGGCCCGGCTGTTCACGCCCTTCACCCAGGCCGATGACTCTGCCACCCGGCGCCACGGCGGCACCGGGCTGGGCCTGGCCATCTGCCGCGAGCTGGCGCTGCAGATGGGGGGCAACGTGGGCGTGCACAGCCCGCCTGGCCAGGGCTGCACCGTCTGGGCCGAGCTGGTGCTGCCGGCCACGCCGCTGCCGATGGCCACACCCGCCGAGGCAGCGCCAGACCCCTCGCGCCTGCAAGGCGCCCGGGTGCTGCTGGCCGAGGACAACCCCGTCAACCGGGTGCTGGCCGCCGCCTTGCTGGAGCGCTGGGGCTTGCAGGTGGTGCAGGCGCACGACGGCGAGCAGGCGGTGGCGGCGGTGGCGCAGGCCGATGCCACCGGCCAGCCGTTTGACATCGTGTTGATGGATGTGCAGATGCCGGTGATGGACGGCCATGCCGCCACCCGGGCGCTGCGCCGCAGCCACCCGGCCGACCGGCTGCCGATCATTGCGCTGACCGCCGCCGCGCTGATGTCCGAGCGCGACCAGGCGCTGGCAGCCGGCATGAACGACTTTCTCACCAAGCCGCTGGACGCCGCCCGCCTGCAAGCGCTGCTGTGCCAGCACCTGAAAGCCTTGACTATCCACTGACAAGGGTTAGCACTGATATTGCCGGGATTGATGGACATCATCAATCGAAACTGTTTTTTGGCTTCAAGCTGCCGTCCTATCGTGCGCTGACCCAAAAGCGCCGCACGGCGCCCAACCGCCGGAGACAGCCCGCATGACCACCCCCAACACCCGCAGGGGCCAAGCCGTACTGACGCTGGCCCATGTGGCCGGCATGGTGGACATGGTGGCGTTGCCACTGTGGATTGGCGCACTGATGCAGCACTACCACTACAGCCCGGCGCAGGCCGGGCTGACCGTCACGCTGTTTCTGGTGGGCGTGGTGGCCGCCAGCGCGTTTTTTGCACCACGCTTCAACCGCGTGCCACGCCGCGCGGCCACCGCCGGTGGTTTTGCGCTGGCCGCCGTTTGTTTTGCGGTGGCCAGCCAGCAGCCGGTGGCGGCAGCCAGCTTTGGCCCGCTGGCGCTGCTGCACGCAGTGGCCGGGCTGGGCGTGGGCTGTGCGCTCACGTTCACGCACGGCAGCATCGGCCGCAGCGCCAACCCGCACCGGCTGTTTGCGGTGGTCAACGTGATGCTGGGTGTGTTTGCGGTGCTGTTTTTGGGCGGTGTGCCGCAGTTGATCAACCAGGCTGGGGCCACGATGTTGTTTGTGGTGATCGCCGCAGCGATGGGGCTGGCGGCGCTGGTGACCGCGCTGGCGTTTCCGACAATTGAAGCCGGCGACGCTGCGGCAAACCCCGCTGTCGTAGCACGGTCAAAAACACCGGTGCCACGCGCCGCCTGGTTCACCATTGCCGTGGTGGTGTGCCTGACCCTGAACCAGGCCATGGTCTTCAGCTTTGTCGAGCGCATCGGTGCCGAGCGTGGTTTTGGGCCCGAGCGGGTCAACGGCGTGCTGATCGCGCTGGGCCTGGTCAACCTGACGCCCGGCGTGCTGGCGGCGCTGCTGCAAAAGAAATGGTCGCCGGTGGCGGTGGGCATCGCCGGACCGGTGGGCCAGGCGCTGCTGGCGCTGGTGATGACGGCCAGCCTGGCTTTCAGCGGCTATGCGCTGGCGGCGGCGTTTTATGTGTTCATGGTGATCTTCACCCACACCTTTTTGTTTGGCCTGTTGTCCCGGCTGGACAGCAGCGGCCGGGCAGCCGCCGCCACGCCGGCGATGATGATGCTGGGCTCGTGCATCGGCCCGGCGCTGGGCGGTGCCATCGTGCAAGGCCTGGGCTACCCGGGCCTGGGTTATGCGGCTTGCGCGGTGGCAGCGCTGGCGGTGGTGGCCATGCTGCAGGTGCGCCGCCATCTGCCCGCTGCCGCGCCGGCCGCCGCTGTTGACACTGCCATGCGGCAATCCCTGTCCACCCCCGCCAAAGCCGCTTGAAGGCGGACAGCCCATGTTGACCCTGTACGGCGCGATGGCCTCACGCGCCCACCGCGTGGTGTGGATGCTCAAAGAGCTGGGCCTGGTGTTTGAGCATGTGCCCACGCACTTCATGGACGGCAGCACCCGGCGGCCAGCGTTTTTGGCGATCAACCCGAATGGCCGGGTGCCGGTGCTGGTGGACGATGGTTTTGTGCTGTTTGAATCGCTGGCGATCAACTTGTACCTGGCGCGCAAATGCAGCAGCCCACTGGCCCCGGCCGGCCTGCAAGAAGAAGCGCTGGCCATGCAGTGGAGCCTGTGGGTGGCCACCGAGGTGGAAAAGCCGCTGCTGCTGGCATCGGCCAACCGCAAGCTGTTTGAAGCGGCCAGCCGCAGCGAGGAAGAAGCGCTGATGGCCCTGGGCAAGCTGGACCGGCCGTTCAAGGTGCTGGATGGCCACCTGGCCAAGCACGGCCACTTGATGGGCAATCGTTTCACGGTGGCTGATCTGAACGTGGCCACCGTGCTGGACCTGGCGCCGCAGTGCGGCATCGCACTCGATGCCTGGCCCCATCTGCAAACCTGGCACCAGCGCTGCCTGGCACGGCCCGCTGCGGCCGATTGGCAGAGCGTGAGCTTCAGCGTGCCCCGGCCGCCCACGGCGCTGGGCCTGCTGAAGATGTTTGTCTGACACCGCAACGCCCTCTCACTCTGAAATACCCCCGCCATGAACCTGCTTGACCAACCCGCGCCCACCGGCCTGCAATACCCGGATCTGTTGATCTACCGGGGCTACTCGGCGCCAGTGCGCATCGAGGCCGAGGTGCATGACCTGGAAGTGCTGGGCACGATCCCGCCCGAACTGAACGGCGCCTACTTTCGCGCCAGCGCCGACCCGTGTTACCCGCCGCTGCTGGGCAGCGACATCTTCATCAACGGCGACGGCATGCTGCACAAAGTGAGCTTTGACAACGGCCATGCCGATCTGCAAACCCGTTATGTGCGCACGCCCAAGTTTGAAGCCGAGCGCAAAGCCAGGCGGGCGCTGTACGGCGCCTACCGCAACCCCTACACCGACCTGCCCGAGGTGGCCGGCCAGGACCGCGGCACCGCCAACACCACCGCCTGGTGGCACCACGGCCAGCTTTACGCACTGAAAGAAGACTCGCCGCCGATGCGCATTGACCCGGCCACGCTGGGCACGCTGGGCTATTCGGATTTCAACGGGCAATTGCACAGCAAGACCTTCACCGCCCATCCCAAGGTGGACCCGCTGACCGGCGAGGCGATTGCGTTTGCCTACAACACCACCGGCCAGGCCAGCGACCAGATCGAGCTGTATTGGATTTCCAAACAAGGCGAGTTGACCCGCAGCGAGCGCTTTACCGCACCCTACTGCTCGATGGCGCACGACTTTTTTGTCTCGCGCAACTTCATCGTATTTGTGATCTACCCGATGTGCTGCGATTGGCAGCGGGTGCAGCGCGGCGAGCCCTACTGGCACTGGGACAGCAGCAAACAAACCAAGGTGGCCATCATCCCGCGTGACGCTGGCGTCAAAGCCATGCGCTGGTACACCTGCCCGGTGGTGGCGATGCAAACCCACACCTTCAACGCCTGGGAAGAACAGACCGACGCAGACACAGACACACCCGCCGGCACCACGCTGCACCTGGACCACTTTGTCAACGGCTCGGGCTGGTTGAGCCAGTTTCCCGACATCCACAACCCGGACGCCAAAGAGAAGCCGCCGTTTGGCGAGCGCTGGTCGTTCAAGCTGGCCGATCCCAGCGACCAGTTCCAGATCAAGCGCTTGATCAACCAGGTTGGCGAGATGCCGGTGGTGGACCCCAGGTTCTTGATGCAGCGCACCCGCCACTACTGGTTTGGCACCAGCAACCCGGCGCTGGGGCCGATGCTGCCGCTGGGCCCCAAAGGCCCGCCGTTTACCTGCCTGGGCCACTACGACGAGGCCAGCGACAAACTGGATTTTTTCTACGCCGGCCCCGATTCAGCCCCCGAAGAGCCGTGTTTTGTGCCCCGCAGCGCCGATGCCGAAGAGGGCGACGGCTGGCTGCTGACGATGGTGGGCAGGCGCGCCGAAAACCGCACCGACCTGGTGATCCTGGACGCCCGCCACTTGAGCCGGGGGCCGGTGGCCATCGTCAAGTTTCCGTGCCGGGTGCACGAGGGCTTTCATGGCTGCTGGGTCAGCGCGCAGGCGCTGGGTGGCTGATCAGCATGGCCACGGCATTTCGCCGCCGCAAGCTGCTGTGGGGCCTGGGCGCGGTGACGGCCACAGCCGGCGGCGTGGTGCTGGCGGGCAAGCCGCTGACCCGGCTGGCCCTGGCCACGGTGGTGGACAACAGCGCGTATGACCGCCGCAGCGTCAGCTTTGAGGACAGCGCTGCCTGCGTGCTCAGTGCGCAGGCGGTGGACGGGCCGTTTTACCTGGCCGATTCCCCGCTGCGCAGCGACATCCGCGAGGGCCAGCCGGGCCACGGCCTGCAACTGCGGCTCAAGCTGGTGGATGCCAACACCTGCCAGCCCATCGTTGGCGCCGACGTGCACATCTGGCATGCCAACGCACAAGGCCTGTACAGCGGGTATGCCTCGCACAGCCCGGACCAGGTGGAACTGACCCCGCGCCACGAGCCGGTGGAAAACGAGCAGCGCTTTCTGCGCGGCCACCAGCTCAGCGACGCCCGGGGCATGGTCGAGTTCCGCAGCATCGTGCCGGCCTGGTACTCGTTTCGCACGCCGCACATCCACCTGAAAGCGCTGCTGGGCCCGCGCAGTGTGTTGACCACCCAGCTCTACTTTCCCGACAACTTCAACCAGCAGTTGCTGCAAGCCGCCGCGCCCTACCGCGACCGACCTGCGCCGTTGGTTAGCAACCGCAGTGATCCGGTGATCCGCGCAAGCCGGGGCGCCCCCGGCGGCTGGTTGAAGCTGACCCCGGCCGCCGACGGCCACCTCGCCAGCCTGACGATAGGCCTGGCCGCCGCTCTTGCTTGACGCCAACCCAGCCCGAAAGGCTCGCCATGAACCCCAGCCTGCACCGCCGCGCCGCCCTGACACTTGGCCTGAGCACCGCGGCCAGCTTGCTGCTGCCGGGCTTGCATGCCCAGACCCAACCGGATACCGCACGCATCCTGGTGGGATTTCCGCCCGGTGGCGCACCCGACATCGTGGCGCGCCGGCTGTCCGAGTTGCTGGCCGGCAAGCTGGCACGGACCGTGGTGGTGGAAAACAAGCCCGGTGCCGCCGGCCGTCTGGCGGTGGACGCAGCGCGCCAAAACCCGCCCGACGGCAGCACCTTGCTGCTGAACCCGGCCGGTGTATTGACGATCAACCCGCACACCTACAAGAAGCTGAACTACGACCCGTTCAAGGATTTCGCGCCCATCTGCAGCGCCGCGCTGATCGACTTTGGTTTTGCGGTCGGGCCGGCGGTGCCG
>JANOBL010000257.1:0-5389 GCA_031411635.1 Betaproteobacteria bacterium | reverse complement strand
GTGGCGCAGCACCACGCCCATCTCCCGCAAGCCCTGGGCCAGCACTGCCGTCAGGCGCGCCACACGTTGGGCGATGCGCTTCAGGCCGTCGGGGCCGTGGTAGACCGCGTACATGCTGGCCATCACCGCCAGCAACACCTGGGCGGTGCAGATGTTGGAGGTGGCTTTTTCGCGCCGGATGTGCTGCTCGCGGGTCTGCAGCGCCAGCCGGTAGGCCGGTTTGCCATGCACATCCACGCTGACGCCCACCAGCCGGCCCGGCATCGCGCGTTTGTACGCATCCCGGCAGGCCAGGTAAGCGGCGTGCGGGCCACCGTTGCCCATCGGCACACCAAAGCGCTGGGTATTGCCGACGGCGATGTCGGCGCCCAACTCACCCGGCGGGGTGATCAAGGTCAGCGCCAGCAGATCGGCAGCGATGATGAAGGCGGCCTGGTGGGCGTGTATGCGCGCCGCATCGCCGCGCAGGTCGTGCAGCGCGCCGCTGGTGGCGGGCACCTGGGCCAGCACCGCAAAGTAGTCACCACCGTCCAGCAGCGCATCCCATTCCTCGGCGGAATTGGCCAGCACCACGGCCAGGCCCAGCGGCGCGGCGCGGGTCTGGATCACCTCGATGGTTTGCGGGTGGCAATCACCCGCCACCACCACCGTGTGGCTTTTGCTGCGCACGCTGCGCTGGGCCAGCGCAATGGCCTCGGCGGCGGCGGTGGCCTCGTCCAGCATCGAGGCATTGGCGATCGCCATGCCGGTGAGATCGCAGACCATGGTCTGAAAGTTCACCAGCGCCTCCATCCGGCCTTGAGAAATCTCGGCCTGGTAGGGCGTGTAGGCGGTGTACCAGGCCGGGTTCTCCAGGATGTTGCGCTGGATCACGCCGGGTGTGTGGGTGCCGTGGTAGCCCTGGCCGATAAAGCTTTTGAGCACCTTGTTTTGGGCCGCGATGCCGCGCAACTCGGCCAGCGCTTGCGCTTCGGTCAGCGGTGCGGGCAGGTTCATCGCCGAGGCGCGGGCAATGCTGCGCGGCACGATGGCCTCGATCAGCGCCCGCCGCGATGGGCTGCCGATCACATGCAGCATCTGCGCCTGGTCTGCATCATCGGGGCCGATGTGGCGGGCGATGAACTCGGTGCTGTTTTCCAGTTCGACCAAAGGGGGGTGGGTGGGTTGCAGCATGGCGCGGCTCAAAGCGACTTGAGCAGCGCGTCGTAGCCGGGTGGGTCCAACAACTGGTCAAACTGCGCCATGTCGCTGACCCGGACCTTGAAGAACCAGCCATTGCCCATGGCGTCGCTGTTGGCCAGTGCCGGCTCGGCACGCAAGGCCTCGTTGACTTCCACCACCTCGCCGCTGACCGGCATGAAGATGTCGGCCGCCGCCTTGACCGATTCCACCACCCCGGCCACGTCGCCCTGGGCATAGCTGCGGCCCACCTCGGGCAGATCGACATACACCACATCGCCCAGCGCATCCTGCGCATGCAGCGTGATGCCAACCACCGCTGCCTCGTGGTCTTCGATGTTGATCCATTCGTGGTCGGTGGTGAATTTGGTGGTCATTTGCAACGGGTTCCTGGTTGAAGGATGAAGATGAAAAGTCAGCGGTGGTAGCGGTGAGGGGTAAAAGGCATCGTGCAGATGCGCATCGGCAGGCGTTTGCCACGCACCTCGGCGTACACCTCGTGCAGCAGGCCGGCATGGTTGACCGCCAGGTAGGCCATCGCCACCGGCTCGTGCACCGTGGGGCCCAGCGTGCCGCTGGTCACCCGGCCCAGCGGGTGGCCGTGGCCATCCACGATGGCCGTGCCCTCGCGCACCGGCACCCGCTCCAGCCCGGTCAGACCGACCCGTTTGACCGACGTGCCCATCGTCAACTGGCCCTCGATCACGCGCGCGCCGGGGTAGTGGCCTTCGCGCGCGCCACCCGGGCGCCGCACTTTCTGGATCGCCCAGGCCAGGCCGGCTTCGATCGGGGTGGTGCGGGCATCGATGTCGTGGCCGTACAGGCACAGCCCGGCTTCCAGCCGCAAGGTGTCGCGTGCGCCCAGGCCGGCGGGTTTGACTTCGGGCTGGGCCAGCAGCGCACGGGCCAGGCCTTCAGCCTGGGCGCCCGGCACCGAGATCTCGAACCCATCCTCGCCGGTATAGCCCGAGCGGGTGACAAAACAAGCGGCGCCGGCCAGCTCAAAATCCCCGCCGCTCATGAAGGTCAGCGCCGCCACCGCCGGGTTCAGCCGGGCCAGCGCGGTGCTGGCCTGCGGCCCTTGCAGTGCCAGCAGCGCATGGTCGGGCATGGACACCACGGTGCAGCGGTGGCCGATGTGGGTGATCAGGTGTTTGGTGTCGTCGGCTTTGCAGCCGGCATTGACGATCAGCAGCAAATGGTCGGCCCGGCGCGTCACCATCCAATCGTCCAACAGGCCGCCCTGGGCATTGGTGAAGAAGCCATAGCGCTGTTTGTGCAGCGGCAGATCCACCACATCCTGCGGCGCCAGCGTCTCCAGCGCAGCCGCCGCATCGGCGCCGCGCAACAGCAACTGGCCCATGTGCGACACGTCAAACAGTGCCGCCGCATCGCGGCAGTGGCGGTGCTCGGCCAGGATGCCGGCGGGGTATTGCACCGGCATGTCGTAACCGGCAAACGGCACCATGCGGGCGCCCAACTCAAGGTGCAGCGCATGCAGCGGGGTATGGTGCAGATCAGCGGACATGACACTCACCTTTCAAGGGCACTGCCAACGCCACCGGCCATCAAGGCCAAGTGGGGAAGTCACCCTCGCTGTCCGCTTTACCTGAGAGATTGGCGGGGCCGGCGTGGCCGGGCTCCCGTTTGCCCCTTCGGTGGGCCGGCTCGCCTGCAGCATTTGCGCCGCGGGCCGCCGGCCTCTCTCCAGTGAGGAACGCCTGCCTGGGCAAGCGCCTGGTCAGTCCTTTTGCCTGCGCGTTCGGGGGTGGCAGCTTGTGAGGGCTGCAACCCCTGCGCCTTCGGCGGCGGGCTGGGCGGCTGGGCCCAACACACTCTCTCCTGATCGAACTTTCAGTCTAGCACTGGCTTTGCGGCCGGATCGTCGAACGCCTGCTTCAAGGCCAGAACCTGGTCTGCGATTGGTGCCAAGTCATGTTGCACAGTGCGCCAAACAATGCCCAGATCGACCTTGAAGTAGCCATGCGCCAGCATGTTGCGCATCTCGTAGGCTGCACTCAACGGCAGCCCGGGATGCGCCACTGCAAAATCCGGGTGCTCGCGCTCGATGTTGCGGCTGGCCTCGCCGATGATCTCCAGGTTGCGGATCACCGCGTCCTGTGCCATTTCGCTGGCCTTGAAGGCCGTTTCATCCATCGCCACCGTGTGGCGCTGGATGCGCGCAATGGCCAACGCGATGTAGCCAAGGTAGTCGGCCAGTCGCGATGGCGAGGGGTTCATACCGGCGTGGCGGTGGCCATCACCTGGGCGCGAAACGATTCCGGCAAGCCCTCGGGTGTCAACACATCCACCGGCACGCCCAGCAAGCGGCGCAGCGCCAGCCGCATCGCACCGATGTCGAACAACGTGGTTTCGGGTGTGGGGTCCACCAGCAGATCGAGATCGCTGGCGTCGGTGTCGGTGCCCGCCAGCGCGGACCCGAACACCCGTGGGTTGCTGGCGCGGTGGGCGGCCACGATGTGGCGAACCGCTTCGCGGTGCCAGCGCAGTGCAGATGAGGGCTTTGCCATGGTGCGGGCAGGATAGCAGGCCGTCGTGCGCGCGCAGCCGCTGTCAGGGCAGGTGGTGCAATACCCGCTGCGCCACCAGCCTGGCCACCTCGGCCGCATCGAAGCCCAGCTCGGCCAGGATCGCCTCGCCATGCTGGCCCAGGTGTGCGGCCGCACCGGCCGGTGGCAGCGCCTGACCGTCAAACCGCGCCGCCGAGCGGGCCAGGCGCACCCGGCCAAGATCACCGTGGTCCACCTCGACCAGCGCTGCGTTGTGTTGCACCTGCGGATCGCTGAGCACCGCAGCACGCTCGTTGACCCGGCCCAGCGGCGCGCCGTTGGCGCGGAACGCAGCCTGCAGATCGTCGGTGCTGCGCCGGGCCATCAAGGGCTCCAGCAGCGCGCGCAGCGCCAGTGCGTTGCGGTTGCGGCCACGCTGGCTGTTGAAGCGTTCATCGTCAGCCAGTTCGGGCACGCCCAGCGCGCGGCACTGGCCGGCAAACTCGGATTGCTGTGGCGCCATCGTCGCGACAAAACCATCGGCCGTCTGCCACGGTTTCTGGGTTGCGCCCACCTCGACAAACGGCGCCGGTGGCTGGTCGATGAAAACATGGTTGTACATCGCGTCCGGCCACTGGAAGGCCAGCATCGCGTCCAGCATGGCGACATCCACCCGCCGGCCCTGGCCGTCTTGCTCGCGTGCGTACAGCGCCGTGCTGACCGCCTGTGCGGCGGTGATCGCGGTGAGTTTGTCGACCACAAACGTAGCGATCAGACCGGGGTTGCCAGTGTGCTGGTCGCGGTGCGATGCGGCCACGCCGGCCACTGCCTGGATCACCGCGTCGTAGACCCGGTCGCCGGCCGCCGGGCCACTGTCGCCATAGCCATTGATGCTGAGCCGGATCAGCCGTGGGTTCAAGGCCACCAGTGCAGCATCGTCCAGGCCCAGCCGGTCCATCACGCCGGGCCGGAAGTTGCTGACCACCACATCGGCGCGCCGCAGCAGGGCTTGCAGGACGGGCTTGGAGGCCGGTGCTTTCAGGTCCAGCGCGATCGACCGCTTGCCCCGGTTGGCGGTGATGTAGATCGCCGACAAATCACCCTTGGCCGGGCCGATCAGCCGGCAGGTGTCGCCCTCGGGCGATTCGACCTTGATCACCGACGCGCCCTGGTCGGCCAACAAGGCCGCCGCCATCGGGCCGGAGACGACGGTGGACAAGTCCAGAACGTGCAGGCCGGTGAGTGGTCCGGTCATGGCTGCAAGCTGTCCAGCAAGGCTGCGGATCAACGACCGTAGACCTTGCCAAACAACTGCCAGGTCTTGCCGTCGAACTTCATGAGCTGCTCACGCTCGATCGGGTAAAAATCATCCGGCCCGGTCTTGATGTTCACGCCCGGCAGCAGCATCGGCAAGGTCATGTCCAGGCTGGCGGCCTGCTTCATGATGTTCTCGTGGGTCAGGTTGTCGCCGGCCTGCTTCAGCACATGCACCAGGGTTTGCGCCACGGTGTAGCCGTAGACGTTGAAGTTGTCCTTCAGGTCGCCCTTGGGGTTGTACTTCTGCATCCAGGCCAGCCAGTCGTCCCATTCCTTGCCTTTCTGGAACTGCGGGTCGGTCGGGTCCTTGATGTAGCCGGCGGTGATCAGGCCCACCGAATTGTCGATGCCCGCCGGGGTCAGCACCGTGCCCACCGAACTCG
>JANOBL010000256.1:0-4737 GCA_031411635.1 Betaproteobacteria bacterium | reverse complement strand
CAGGCCCTGGCCCCATTGCTCGGTGATCACCTGCTGCAGCCGCGCGGCGGTGGCTTTGGGCAGCACACCCAGAAGTTGCCGTCCAGGTAGATCAGGCCTTCGGGGATGGCAAACAAATCGCGCAGCGGCGCCAGTGCATCGGCAGCGTCCAGCGCCAGGGTGTGGTCTCGGGTCATCGTGGTTGTCCTCGGAGGCTTTCGGGGCCTTGCTCCCTCCCCCGGGCAGGGGGAGGGTTGGGGTGGGGGTCGAACGGCGTCGACATCGCCACGCTCAACCCCCATCCCAGCCTTCCCCCTGGCAGGGGGAAGGAGCGAAGCCACACGTCGGCGCTGTTTGTCATGCGCTGTTCAAAGTTCGCGCAGCACGGCCCGCACCGGCGAGGCATCGGCCGTCATCAGCTTCAGCGGCAGCGCGATCAACTCGTAATCGCCCTCGGACACATCATCCAGCACCAGGTTTTCCAGCACCCGCAGGTCGCGCTGGCGGATCACCTGGTGGCTGGGCAAGGCCTTGCTGTCGGCCGGGTCGATGCTGGCGGTGTCGATGCCGATCAGCCGCACGCCGGCATCGGCCAGGCGGGCCACGGTGTCGGGGTGGTAGGCGCTGAGCGCCGCATCCCAGCCCAGCGGCGCCTGGGCATAGGTGCGCACCAGCACCCGGGGCGGCAAGTTCACCAGCGCATGCGCCAGGTGCTGCCACAGCACCAGCGGGCCGCAGGCGATGGCGTGGATCACCCGGCACCGGCCCAGGTAAGGCGCCAGGTCCAGCGCACCCACCGCCGCGCCGTCGGGGCTGTAGTGCAACGGCGCATCGGCATGTGCACCGGTGTGTGGGCTGAGTGTCAGCGTGGCCACGTTCACCGGGCAATCGGCCGACAGCGTGGCGCCCCAGCGCTGCTCAAACGGCGCATCGCCCGGAAATACCGGCGATCCGGGCCGCAGCGGCGGCGAGATATCCCACAGGCGGCGGCTGGATAGCGTTTGCGTGGTCGCTTGCATGGTCGGCATGATAGTTTGAAGCTAGATGATTGACAACTAAAGTATTTGGGACGATACCGGCGTGAATTGTTCACAACGCGCGGCGTGCCAGAGTTCACGAATATTGCCCGGGCGCGCTGCCTATGCTTGCGGCCATGCAGTCAAGCGGTGCGCTTTGCACCGGCCCTGCCACCGGAGACGTGATCATGCTGGACCTTCAAGCCACGCCACATTCACAGGCCACCGATGTTCTGGCCGCATTCACCACCCCCAAGGCAGTGCATGCCCTGGGCGCAGCGGCGCGCAGCCGGGGCTACGGCGGCCCGGAGCGGCGCGGCGCGGCGTCGATGCAGCACCACCGCATGGCGCAGATGCTGGATGCGCTGGACTACGGCATGCTGCTGCTGACCGATGCCGGCGAGGTCAGCCATGCCAACAAGGCGGCGCGGCGCGACATGGACGACAGCCATGCACTGTGGATCGACGGCGCGCTGCTGCAAACCCGGCGGCCCCAGGACGCCGGCCCGCTGCACGAAGCGCTGCGCGGCGCCACCCAGCGTGGCCTGCGCCGGCTGCTGCAGCTTGGCGAGGGCTGCGCCAGCATCAGCGTGGCGGTGGTGCCGCTGCCGGCACTGGGTGCGGATGACCGGCCCGGCGCGGCGCTGCTGCTGGGCAAGCGCCAGGTTTGCGAAGAACTGACGGTGGACTGGTTTGCTCGCAGCCATGCACTGACGATGGCCGAGACGGCGGTGATGAAAGGCTTGTGCGCCGATTTCACGCCGCAGGAGATCGCCCAGCGCCAGGGCGTGGGACTGGCCACCATCCGCACCCAGATCGGCAGCATCCGCACCAAGACCGGCGCTGGCAGCATCCGCGCGCTGGTGCGCCAGGTGGCGTTGCTGCCGCCGCTGGTGAGTGCCTTGCAGGGTTTGCCGCAGGCGATGGTGCAGCCTGGCAACGGCGCTGGCCGCGTATTGCATTCCTGATCGATGCAGAACCCGGCGCCGGGCAGGGTTAGCATGGACCGTGGCGCATGGCCCGTCAGCGGCTGTGGCCGCCCGCTGACCCTGCGGCCCATGCCATCGCCCAACCCCTCTGCGCCACCGCTTGCCGTGCCCGCCGCCGCCCAGGCGGTGATGTCCGATGCCCTGGCGGCGCTGGCCGCACGCGGCGAGAACCGGCGCTACCGCAAGGGCACCTTGCTGATCCAGGAGGGCGACCTGGGCGACACGGTGTTCATCATCCTCGGTGGCCGCATGCGGGTGTTCAGCAGCGGCGACAACGAGCGTGAGGTGACCTACGGCGTCTACGGCCCGGGCGAGTACCTGGGCGAGTTGAGCCTGGACGGTGGCCCGCGCTCGGCCAGCGTCATCACGCTGGAGGCCTGCACTTGCGCGGTGGTGACGCGCCGCACGCTGGAGCGCTTCATCGCCGAGCGGCCGGAGTTTGCGTTTGAGCTGCTGGCCAAGGTGATACGCCGGGTGCGCGCCACCACCTTGAGCGTGCGCCAGCTTGCGCTCAACGATGTTTACGGCCGGCTCAAGCTGTTGCTGGTGTCGCTGGCGGTGCTGCAGGCCGATGGCAGCCAACGCCTGGTGGAGCGCATCACCCACCAGGAGATGGCGCACCGGCTGGGCTGCTCACGCGAGATGGTGAGCCGCTTGATGAAAGACCTGGAACGTGGGGGCTACCTCACGCTGGTGGAGGGCCGCCATGTGTTGAGCAAGGCGTTGCCGCAGCGCTGGTGAGCGGGTTGCTGGCTGCGCCTGGCCAGTGCAGCCGGATGTTGGTGCCGCCGCCAGGCGGGCTGCTCACGTGCAGGCGGATGCCCAGTTGCTGCGCCAGCCGGTGCACGATGCCCAGGCCCAGGCCGTGGCTTGCAGTGGCGGCGCCGGCATCGACCGGATTGCCCGCCGCGCCCTGCAAGCGCGCCTGCTGGGCGGGTGTCAGGCCCGGGCCGGCGTCGGTGATCGACAGCCACACGCCGGCCGGCGGGTCCGGATCACTGGCATCGGCCTCACCGCTGTCCGCAGCCACACCCAGCGCCAGTTGAACGCGGCCAACCTGGCTGTGCTGTAGCGCGTTGCCCAGCAGGTTTTGCAGCAGCCGGCGCAGCAGCGTGGCATCGCTGCACACCGTGATCGCGGTGGTTGCTTGCTGCAGCGTCAAGGTCAGGCCGCGCTGCGCGGCCAGCGGCGCCAGGCTGCGTTGCAGCTCGTCCAGCAGCGCTGGCAGATCAACCGCATGCAAGTTGGGCGGCGGCGGCTCGGCATCGCTGCGCGCCAGGTCCAGCAGCCCGGCGAGTTGTGCGCTGCAATGCTGCAAGGCCTGCTGCACCGCATCCGCCAGGCTCGCCAGATCCGCCAGATCCGCCAGGTTCGCCAGATCGTCGGCTCGCGGCAGCGCCTGGCGCCGCAGTTGCAGGCCCAGCGCATGGGCCTGCACGGACGCCGCTTGCAGGCTTTGCCGCAGATCGTGGCTGGCTGCAGCCACCTGGCGCAAGCGTTCTGCGGGCTCGGCGGCCATGCCGGGGGCTGGTGGGGGGTTGGCCGGATCAGGCCAGCGGCGGGCCGAAGCGCCGGTCGGGCTTGGCGGCTTGCGCGTACTCGGGCTCCACCCGGGGCAAGCGGGCCTCGATCTCGCGGATGCGGCTGTCGCCCGACGGGTGGGTGCTCAGCCATTGCGGTGGTGCGCCCTTGCTGGCGGCTAGCATCTTTTGCCAAAGCGTGACCCCGGCAGCCGGTTTGTAGCCGGCGCGTGCGGCCAGCAGCAGGCCCAGTGCATCGGCCTCTGACTCGTCATCGCGCGAGAAACGCAAGCTCAGCAATTGCCCGCCCATGTCGGCCAGGCTGCGGCCGGCGCCGCCCAGGCCAAACAGCGCCGCGCCCAGCTCGATTGCACCGCGCGTCAGCATGGTCTTGCCCATGCGCTCGCGGGCATGCTCCAGCAGCGCATGCGCCACCTCGTGGCCCATGATCATCGCCACCTCGTCGTCGTCGAGCTTGAGCTTGACCAGGATGCCTTGGTAAAACGCAATCTTGCCGCCCGGCATGCAGAAGGCGTTCAACTCTGGCGAGCCAATCAGGTTGACATCCCATTGCCATTGCTGGGCGCGGGGGTTGCAGGCGGCGGTGAACGGGATGATGCGCTTGGCGATGTAACGCAGCCGCTGCACCTGGTTGTTGTCAGCCGGGCCCAATGCACGCTGCTGCTGGGCCTGCTGCAGCATCTGCCGGTACTGCTGGCTGGCGGCCTGCTCGATCTGCTCGGCCGACACCGCCTTGGTAAAGCCCGAGCGCCGGCATTCACCGTCTTCGGCGCCAGCGGCCAGCGGGGCGCCCAGCGCTGCCAGCGTGGCGCCGCCGATCAGCGCACCGCCCAGCCGGCGCCGGGCATGCAGCACGCAGCCGCAAGCGTGCTGGCGGGCCAGTGGTGGCACGGCCACGTTGGCCTGGGTGTTGAACTCGGTGCAGGGCAGTGGTTTCATCGGTGGTGCCTGGTTGGCATGCAGCGTTGTAGGCTGGGCGTGCACAGTGTCAATCATCGAGCGGTGCACCCGGCGTGACTTCCAGCCGCTGCACCGTGCTGCGCATCGCCCACAGCATGGCCAACGCCGGCAGCGCCAGTACGGTGGACACGATGAAAAAATCCGGCCAGCCGATCGACTCGGCCAGCACCCCGGCCAGCGGCCCCACCCAGACCCGTCCCACCGACGCAAACGCACTGAGCATCGCAAACTGGGTGGCGGTAAAGCGCTGCT
>JANOBL010000255.1:0-1603 GCA_031411635.1 Betaproteobacteria bacterium | reverse complement strand
GGAGGGTTGGGGAGGGGGTCGAATGAGGGCAATGCCACTGCTTCTCCCTCCACTGCCCCAACCGCACCCCCATCCCAACCTTCCCCCTCAAGTGGGGAAGGAGCAAAACCCGCAGCGGCCGGATACAGCGGCAGTGTCGATCTGGAGTGCGACCTGCTGGTGCTGGGTGCCGGCCCCGGTGGTTATTCGGCGGCCTTCCGCGCCGCCGACCTGGGCCTGAAAACCGTCATCGTCGAGCGCTACGCCACCTTGGGCGGCGTCTGCCTGAACGTTGGCTGCATCCCGTCCAAGGCGCTGCTGCATGTGGCGGCCGTGATGGACGAGGTCACGCACTTTGCCGATCTGGGCGTCGAATTTGCACCGCCCACCGTGCAGCTTCCCAAGCTGCTGGGCCACAAGAACAAGGTGGTGGCCAAGCTCACCGGCGGCTTGGCGGCGATGGCCAAGATGCGCAAGGTCACCGTGGTGCGGGGTTATGGCAGCTTTGCCGGTCCACACCATGTGACGGTCGAAGAAACCAGCGGCGATGCGCAGGCCAAGACCGGCAAGACCCAGACCATCCAATTCAAGCAATGCATCATCGCCGCCGGCTCCCAAGCGGTGCGGCTGCCCTTTCTGCCCGACGACCCACGCATCGTCGACTCCACCGGCGCGCTGGAACTGCGCCAGCAGCCGAAGAAGATGCTGGTGGTGGGCGGCGGCATCATCGGGCTGGAGATGGGCACGGTGTATTCCACGCTCGGCGCCCGGCTGGATGTGGTGGAGATGCTGGACGGCCTGATGCAAGGCGCCGACCGCGATCTGGTCAAGGTCTGGCAGAAGATGAACGCACCACGCTTCGACAACATCCTGCTGAAGACCAAGACCGTGGCGGCCTCGGCAGAAGCCGACGGCTTCCGCGTGCAATTCGAAGGCGTGGACGGCAAGAAAAGCGAGGGGATGTACGACTTGGTGCTGCAAGCCGTGGGCCGCACCCCCAACGGCAAGAAGATCGCCGCCGACAAGGCAGGCGTGGTGGTGACCGACCGCGGCTTCATCCCGGTGGATCTGCAGATGCGCACCAACGTGCCGCACATCTTTGCAATCGGCGATGTGGTGGGCCAGCCGATGCTGGCGCACAAGGCGGTGCACGAGGCGCATGTGGCGGCCGAAGTGGCCGCCGGTGACACAAAGGCGCAGTTTGACGCCCGCGTGATCCCAAGCGTGGCCTACACCGACCCCGAGGTGGCCTGGGTGGGCCTGACTGAAGACGAGGCCAAAACCCGCGGCATCAAAATCAAGAAGGGCTTGTTCCCATGGACCGCCTCGGGCCGGGCGATTGCCAACGGCCGCGACGAGGGTTTCACCAAGCTGTTGTTCGATGCCGAGACCCACCGCATCCTGGGCGGCGGCATCGTCGGCACCCATGCCGGCGACATGATCGGCGAGGTGGCGCTGGCCATCGAAATGGGCGCCGACGAGGTCGACATCGGCAAGACCATCCACCCCCACCCCACGCTGGGTGAGAGCATCGGCATGGCGGCCGAGGTGGCGCACGGCAGCTGCACTGATTTGCCACCGGCGCGCAAGTAAGGCAGCACCGGGCGGCGCAGGGCACCCGGCT
>JANOBL010000254.1:0-2930 GCA_031411635.1 Betaproteobacteria bacterium | reverse complement strand
CCCGCCGACGCCACCCCCAAGCCCGCCAACTTTCTGCGCACGCTGATCGAGCAAGCGCTGGCCGCTGGCGTCTACGCCGGCCGGCACTGGGGCGGCTCACCCGGCGACGCGGCCCACCACCAGGCCGGTGCGGCTGCGCTTTCCGCCCGAGCCCAATGGCTACCTGCACATCGGCCACGCCAAGAGCATCTGCCTGAACTTCGGCCTGGCGCGCGACTTTGGCGGCGTCTGCCACCTGCGCTTCGACGACACCAACCCCGAGAAGGAGGAGCAGGAGTTTGTCGACGCCATCATCGAGATGGTGCACTGGCTGGGCTGGTCCTGGCACAGCCGGGGCAGCAGCCACCTGTACTACGCCAGCAACTATTTCGACTTCATGTACCGCGCCGCCGAGCACCTGGTGCAGCGTGGCCTGGCCTATGTGGACGAGCAAAGCGCCGAGGCGATGCGTGCCAATCGGGGTGACTTCAACACCCCCGGGGTCAACAGCCCGTGGCGCGACCGATCGCCCGCTGCCAACCTGGCCCGGCTGCGCGAGATGAAGGCCGGCCAGCATGCCGACGGCGCGATGGTGTTGCGCGCCAGGATCGACATGGCCTCGCCCAACATCAACCTGCGCGACCCGGCGCTGTACCGCATCAAGCGGGCGCAGCACCACAACACCGGCGATGCCTGGTGCATCTACCCGATGTACGCCTATGCGCACCCGATCGAGGACGCACTGGAAAACATCACGCACAGCATCTGCACGCTGGAGTTTGAAGACCAGCGGCCCTGGTACGACTGGTTGCTCAACACACTCGCCGAGGGCGGCCTGCTGCAAAAACCCACCCCCAAGCAGCATGAGTTTGGCCGCCTGAACTTGAGCTACGTGATCACCAGCAAGCGCAAGCTGCGTGCGCTGGTGGACGAGGGCATTGTCGACGGCTGGGACGACCCACGATTGCCCACCCTGGTGGGCATGCGCCGGCGTGGCTACACGCCCGAGGCGGTGCGCAAGCTGGCCGAGGACACCGGCGCCAGCAAGACCAATATCTGGGTGGACTACAGCGTACTGGACGGTGCTCTTCGCGCCGATCTGGAGGCCAAGGCCGGCCGCGCGATGGCGGTGATCAACCCGCTGCGGCTGAAGCTGGGCAACTGGGCCACGCTGTTTGGCGCCGGCCACCAGGAACCCTGCAGCGCGCCGGCCCATCCACAACTGCCGGCGCTGGGCCAACGCAGCTTCACGCTGGGCCCCGAAGTCTGGGTCGAGCAGGATGACTTTGCCGAAGTGCCCGCCAAGGGCTTTTTCCGGCTGTTCCCCGGCAACAAGGTGCGGTTGAAATACGGCATGGTGGTGGCGTGCACCGGCTGCGAAAAAGACGCCGAAGGCCGCGTCACTGCCGTGCTGGCCGATGTGCTGCCCGACACCAAGAGTGGCACACCCGGCGCCGATGCGGTCAAGGTCAAGGGCACGATCACCTGGGTGGCGGTGCACGACGCGGTGCCGGCCACCTTCAACTTGTACGACCGGCTGTTCACCGAGCCGCAGCCCGATGCCGGTGGGCGTGATTTCCGCGAGCTGATCAACCCCGCCAGCAAGACCGTGGCCCAGGGTTTTGTCGAGCCGTCGCTGGCGGCGGTGCCGGCCGATCAGCGCTACCAGTTTGAGCGCCACGGTTATTTCGTCAGCGACCGCCAGGACCACCGCCCCGGCGCGCCGGTGTTCAACCGCATCACCGGCTTGAAAGACGGCTGGGCCAAGTGATGGATTTCTGGCCGGCCTGCGGCTGGCGCCATCTGCGCACCGATAGCCA
This sequence comes from Betaproteobacteria bacterium, assembly GCA_031411635.1. Taxonomy (GTDB): domain Bacteria; phylum Pseudomonadota; class Gammaproteobacteria; order Burkholderiales; family Burkholderiaceae_C; genus Pseudaquabacterium. The sequence continues at coordinate 1,131 of JANOBL010000254.1, read as the reverse complement.
GGGCCGGCTGCAGCCCACGGCCGCCTGGTTGGGCCACTGGCTGGACCGGCCCGAACTGGCCTTGGTGGCCGAATCCTGCGCCGCCGAGTCCAGCTTGCACCAGGCACTGCGCAACGACCCGTTGCGCCCGGTCACCCCGCCCGAACTGGCGGCCATCGCCGATGCGGATGCGCGCGACAACTACCGCTTGTTCCTGGCGCTGCGCGATGGTGTGATCGCCGCCGGCACGCTGGAGGCTTTTTATGTCGGCCTGTTCCACCAGCCGACGATCACGCTGCCGCCGTTGTTCATCGATCTGATCGTCCAGGCGATGCTGCGCCAGTGGCTGGACCAAGATGCCGACGCACTGCAGGCCCGCGCCGCCGAGTTGCTGTTCCGCCCGCAGCGCATCACGCTGCAAGCCGGCCGGGTGCTGGCCGGTGACCGCGCAACTTTGGACCGGCTCAGCGATGGCGGCGGTTTTGGTGCCTTGGGCCGGCTGTTGGCCGAGGCCCAGGTGCCGCTGCGCAGCGCGCAGCTTGCGGTGCTGGGCCCTGACAACGCGGCCGACTACTGGCACGACGGCGAGCGGCACCGCTTTGTGCTGGACCTGAGCTACCAAGTGGCCAAGACCCTGGCCCCCGGGGTGAGCGTGCCGCTGAAGCTGTTGCACTCGGGCCCTGCAGCGCTGGCCCAGGTGCTGGTGCGCTGGGTGTGGAAGCTGCTGGGCGTGGCCGTGCGCATCACGCCGGTGGCGCGCATTGACGACAAGGCATGGCGCTGGCACCTGGGGTTGGACGCCGAATCCACCGCCATCCTGAACGACCTGTACCAGCAACAGCCGGTGGATGATCAAAGGCTGGCGCGCTTGATCGCACTGTTCCGGCTGGACTTTGCCAACCCCGCCGACATGCGGCCCGATCTGGCGGGCGCCCCGGTCTGGCTGGGGTTGGCAATGGCTGCCGACGGCACGCTGCGGCTGAAACCGCAGAACCTGTTGCTGAATCTGCCGCTGGCACGGCGCAACTGATGCCGGTGGGGGCGGCCAGGCCGGGGCTGCGCAGCCTCAACCCACATGCCCGACGCTGAAATCATTGCGACCGCAGCGGTCCACGCCTTTCAACAGCCACAGCGGGCGCTGCGCAAAATTCA
>JANOBL010000253.1:0-5277 GCA_031411635.1 Betaproteobacteria bacterium | reverse complement strand
TGGCGCGGTTCTCGGCCCAGCCGGTCTCCATCACGCCGGCGGCCGGCACGTCTTCGGTCAGCGTAAAACCCCGCTCGGCCCAAAAGCTGCGCAACAGCGGAAACAAGGTCTCGGGCGCCAGATTGCTGACCAGCCAGCGGGTATTGCCCTGGCGTTCTATGCGCATCTCGCCCACCGCGGTGGGCGCCACCACCACGGCCGGGCTGACCGGCGCCGCCGTGCCCTGGCGCAGCGTGGACGCACTGACCACGCCGCTTTGCGGCTGGTAACGGCCGTCGCGCGCCAGTTGGCTCAGGTCTGGCGGCACATCCAGCGGCTGGGTCTTGCTGGCTTGCGAGCGATAGTCCAGCTTGTCGCCCGACAGCATCGAGTCCACCGATGTGCAGCCGGCCAGACCGATTGCCAGCAGCAGCGCAGCAACTGGCCACCGCGGCAGCCGTGACAGCAGGACCCCGCGCTGGCGTTGTGGGGCGGGGCAACGCGCCAGACTTGGCGCAGTGTCGAAATTCACGTGAGAGCCTCCAGGGAGCGCTTGGCCGGGCCACAACTTGGCGGCGGCCGGGGATGGGTAGGTGCTACAGCAGCGCGGCGTCGCGCAGTGCCGCATCGACCAGCCGCTGGCCTGCTGCGGTCAGCGGAGTGATGGGCAGACGCATGGTCGGCCGGCAGCGGCCCAGGCGCGACATCGCCCACTTGGTGGGCGCCGGGCTGGGCTCGCAGAACAACTGCTTGTGCAGCGACAACAAGCGGAAATGGATCTGGCGCGCCAGCGCCACGTTGCCAGCGATGGCTGCCATGCACAGCTCGTGCATCAGCCGGGGAGCCACGTTGGCGGTAACGCTGACATTGCCATGCCCACCCAGCAGCATCAGCGCCACGGCCGTGCCGTCGTCGCCCGAATACACCGAAAAACCGGCCGGCGCCTGCTTGATCAACTGGGCCGCGCGCTCAATGTTGCCGGTGGCCTCTTTGATACCCACCACGCCCGGTACCTGGGCCAGGCGCAAAGCAGTCTCGGGCTGCATATCGGCCACCGTACGGCCCGGCACGTTGTACAGCACCACCGGCAAGTCCACCGCCTCGGCAATCGCCTTGAAGTGCTGGTAGATGCCCTCCTGCGACGGCTTGTTGTAGTAGGGCACCACCTGCAGCGTGCAATCGGCGCCCACCTCCTGGCTGAACTTCGTCAGCTCGATCGCCTCGCGGGTGGAGTTGGCACCGGCGCCGGCCATGATCGGCACCCGGCCGGCGGCATGGGCCACCGCGACGCGGATGATCTGGCAGTGCTCTTCCACCGACACCGTGGGGGATTCACCGGTGGTGCCCACCACACCGATGCAATCGGTGCCTTCGGCGATGTGCCAATCGATCAGGCTGCGCAGGCCGTCGAAATCGACGCTGCCGTCTTCAAACATCGGCGTGACCAGCGCAACGATGCTGCCAACAATGGGTTTCATGCGGATTCCTTGCGAATCCATGATTTTAGCCGGCCAGCGCATGCCGGGCCGGGGGGCCATCACCGGCGGTTGGCTTGACAGCCACCACCCGCTGCACAAAGCGCGGCGGGCTGTCCAGAAAACCATCCTCGTACGCCACGGTGCGCAGCCCGGCGCAGCGCTGCAGCAACTCACCGGGCTGCAGCAAAAAGTCGGGCCGCGATGGCTTGCCCACGGTCTGGTTGCCTTGGGTAAAGGTTTCGTAAATCAGCACCCCACCCGGGGCCAGCGCGGCCAATATCTGCGGCCAGAGTGGGCGCCACAGGTAGTTGGTGACCAGCACCGCGTCAAACAAACGGCCGGGGCAGGGCCAGGCGGCGTTTTCCAGATCGGCGGTGATCAGCTCGGCCTGGCCGGTTTTCACCAGATCGGCGCACAGCGCCAGCGCGGCTGCATCCCGGTCGATGCCGGTGACAGCGTGGCCGCGCCCGGCCAGCCAGCGCAGATGGCGGCCGCCGCCGCAGGCCAGGTCCAGCACCCGGCCGCCAGCCGGCAGCAGATGGGCCCAGCGCTGCAGCCAGGGCGATGGGGCCTGACGTCCATGATTCCCTTGCTGCCCGACCATCGCGCTACTCAAAAGCAGGCCCACACCCGGTTGGCCAAATCCACCACCAGGTGCGGGCTCAGGTAGGCCAGAAACACCCCGCCCAAGGCCAGGCCGGCGGCCAGCCAGACGACGGTTTTCAGCCAGGGCGATTTCATGCCAGGCTTGGCACCGGTGCCGGCCGCGCGATCGCGGTTTCACGCACCGGCAGGTTGATCAAGGCCGCAAACGCGCCCAGCGCCACCGCCAGCCCCCAGACCACGTTGTAACTGCCAAACACGCCGTACATCCAGCCGCCCAGCCAGGCGCCAAGGAACGAGCCCACCTGGTGGCTGAAAAACACAAAACCACCCAGCATCGACATGTACTGCACGCCAAAAATCTGCGCGATCACCGCATTGGTGGGCGGCACGGTGGACAGCCACAACAGCCCCATCGTGGCGGCAAACAAGTACACGCTCCAGGGCGTGAGCGGTGCGACCAAAAACGCCAGGATCACCACCGAGCGCAGCACATAAATGGCGCTGAGGATGTAGCGCTTGGGAAAGCGCTGCCCCAGGCTGCCGGCGGCATAGGTGCCAAACACATTGAACAGCCCGATCAGCGCCAGCGCCATGGTGGCCACGCCTGGGTCCATCCCATGGTCTTTCAGGTAGCTGGGCATGTGCACGCCGATGAACACCACCTGGAAACCACAGACAAAATAGCCCGCCATCAGCAACTGAAAGCTGCGGTAGCCAAAGGCCTCGCGCACCGCCGAGCCCACGCTTTGCTGAAAGCCGCCGTTTATGGCTTGCGCCGGCTCCTTCAATCCCCTGGCCAGCGGCACGATTGCCAGCGTCAAGCAACCCAGCACAAACAGCGCGTTTTGCCAGCCCCAGGCGCTGATCAGCCAGCTTTCCACCGGCACCATCAAAAACTGGCCAAACGAGCCGGCGGCGGCGGTTACCCCCATCGCCCAGGAGCGCTTGTCGGCCGCCACATTGCGCCCGATCACGCCGTAAACCACCGCGTAAGTGACGCCCGATTGCGCCAGGCCGATCAACACCCCGGCCGCACCGGTGAAGGCCAGGCCCGAGGTGGCCAGCGCCATCAGCACCAGGCCCAGGCCGTACAGCAGCGCGCCGACGATCAGCACCCGGTAAGCGCCGTAGCGGTCGGCCAGCATGCCGGCAAACGGGCCGGCAATGCCCCAGGACAGGTTTTGCACCGCGATCGCAAATGCAAAGGTCTCGCGGGTCCAGCCCCGGTCCATCGTGACCGGCTGCAACCACAGGCCAAAACCGTGGCGTATGCCCATCGACAGCGTGACGATCAACGCGCCGCACAGCAGCACCTGGGTCATTGACAGCGCGGGCGGTGCTGCGGCGGGCCGTAGGGCGGTGGATACAGTGCTCATGCGCCCGGATGCTAGCCGCACCGAGCCTGGGCTGCCGCCCAGCCCGGCAGTGCCCACAGCGAGGAAGCAGCCTATGAACTGGTTGATCAGCCCCTTGTTTGAGCAGCCCCAACACCGCATTGCAGCGGCCGAGCTGATCCACAACACTTTCTGGACCACGGTGCCCGGTGCCAGCGCAGCGGCGATGGCGCAACGCCTGGCCCAGGCCGACCGCGGCGACCGCCTGCCGCTGTGCCTGCTGGCGCTGCTGCACGGGCAGGTGATCGGCGTTGTCAACCTGGTGGACAACGACGACGAGCAGCACCCGGAGTGGTCGCCCTGGCTGGCCGGCATGGTGGTGGCCGAGCCCTGGCGCGGCAAGGGGGTGGGATCGGCGCTGGTGCAGGCCTTGCTTCAGCAAGCCCGGGCGCTTGGGATAGCGCAGGTGTATCTGGGCAGCGACGGCCCGGGCTTTTACCAGCGCCTGGGTGCGGTGGTGCAGCAACAAATGCGGCCGGACTTCTGGTTTCTGCGTTTTGACCTGCCCGCCCCCTGAACGGCCTTGGCCGTGGTTTTGGCAGCCCGGCCTGATCAGTACAGTGGTGATCGGCAATGGAGAACACGATGAAAGTTCTGGTTCTGGGCAGTGGGGTGATCGGCACCTCGATCGCGTATTACCTGGCCAAAGCCGGCCACCAGGTGGAAGTGATCGAGCGCCAGCCCGGCCCGGCGCTGGAAACCAGCTTTGGCAATGCCGGCGAGGTGTCGCCCGGTTACTCGTCGCCCTGGGCCGGGCCGGGCGTGCCGGTGAAGGCGATCAAGTGGCTGCTGATGAAACACAGCCCGCTGGTGATCCGCCCGCTGCTGGACCCGGCGATGTGGCGCTGGGGCTTGGCCATGCTGGCCAATTGCACCGAGCGGGCCTATGCAATCAACAAAAGCCGCATGGTGCCGATTGCCGAGTACAGCCGCGATTGCCTGAAGGCCTTGCGCGCCGACACCGGCATTGCCTATGACGACCGCGCCCAGGGCACCTTGCAGTTGTTTCGCACCCAGGCCCAGTTGGACGGCACGGCCAAGGATGTGCAGGTGCTGAAAGACAGCGGCGTGCCGTTTGAGCTGCTGGACCGCGCCGGTTTTGTCGCGGTGGAGCCGGCGCTGGCCCGCACCCAGCACAAGTTTGTCGGTGCGCTGCGGCTGCCGGGCGACGAGACCGGGGATTGTTTTTTGTTCACTCAGAGGATTGCGGAGCTGGCGCGTGGGCTGGGTGTGCAGTTCCGGTTTGGCAGCACCGTGCAGCGCATCAACGCCGAGGGCGGCCGCATCAGCGCGGTGCAAACCGACCAGGGCGTGTTGCAAGCCGATGCCTACGTGCTGGCGCTGGGCAGTTATTCACCGGCCATCGCCGCGCCGCTGGGGCTGCGGCTGCCGGTGTATCCGGTCAAGGGATATTCGATCACGGTGCCGATTACCGACGCTGCGATGGCACCCGAGTCGACGATCATGGACGAGACCCACAAGGTGGCGGTCACCCGGCTGGGCGACCGCATCCGGGTCGGCGGCACGGCCGAACTGGCCGGCTACAGCCTGGCGCTGCGCGAGCCGCGCCGCGAGACGCTGAACCACGTCGTCACCGACCTGTTCCCGCAAGGCGGCGACGTGTCCAGGGCCAGCTTCTGGTGCGGCCTGCGGCCGATGACGCCCGACGGCACGCCCATCGTCGGCACGACGCCGGTGCGCAACCTGCTGCTGGCCACCGGCCACGGCACGCTGGGCTGGACCATGGCGGCGGGGACCGGGCAATTGCTGGCGGACTGGATGGGCGGCAGGGCGCCGGCGATCGATACCGAGGGCTTGTC
>JANOBL010000252.1:0-2606 GCA_031411635.1 Betaproteobacteria bacterium | reverse complement strand
TCCAGGCCCCACCGTGCACCGCATGGCCGCCCTTCTTGACCTTCTTGATGATGATCGGTTGCAGTTTTTTTGCGTCACCCGCCATTTATTGCCCCCCCCCGAAGCGCCTGCGGCGCTCCCCCCCAGGGGGGCGCCGCCCGTGGCCCGGCGGAGCCGGATCCACGGCGGCCGCTTGGTCCGCCGCGCTGTTCAAGTTGTGCATCATTTCTTCTTCACGTGAGCTTCCAACTCAGAAAAGCTGGGGCGGTCGCCCGAGAACAGCACCTTGCGGCCAAACTCGATCGCCACCTGCGGCGCATAACCCTGCATCGACGCGAGCAAGGTGGTCTTGATGCACTGGAACTCCTTGCCGGCGTCTTCCACCTTTTGCTCCAGCAGGCCACCCAGTGGCTCGACAAAACCATAGGCCAGCAAGATGCCCAGGAAAGTACCCACCAGCGCCGAGGCGATCATGCCGCCCAGGATGGCCGGCGCCTGGCCCACCGATCCCATCGTATTGACCACGCCCAGCACCGCCGCAACGATGCCAAAGGCCGGCAAGCCACCCGCCAGCCGGGCAATCGCCGCCACTGCCGAATGCTCTTCCTGGTGATGGGTTTCGATCTCGCTGTCCATCAGGCTTTCGATCTCATGGGCGTTCAAATTGCCCGAGACCATCATGCGCAGGTAATCGGTGATGAACTCGCAGACATGGTGGTCGGCACCCACCACCGGGTACTTTTGAAACAGCGGCGAGTTGTGCGGGTCTTCCACGTCCTTCTCGATCGACATCAGGCCCTCTTTGCGGGCTTTTTGCAGGATGTCAAACATCAGCGACAGCAGCTCCATGTAGCGCGCCTTGCTGAACTTGCTGCCCTTGAAGCACTGGCCCAGGCCACGCAGCGAGGCCTTGATCACCTTCATCTGGTTGTTGGCCAGAAAGGCGCCGATGGCCGCGCCAAAGATCGTGATCATCTCGAACGGCAGCGCATGCAACACCACCTGGATGTTGCCGCCGTGAAAGATGTACACCCCGAAGATGCACACCATTGCGAGTAACCAGCCGACGATGACAAACATGGTGTTGGGGGGTCTGGCAGAGGTTCAGCGCCGGCCCGGCTGGGCTGGCTTGTTGACCGGGTTATCGGCGCATGCTGCAGCAGGTTGAGTGATCCGGTACAGCCAGACCGGTTTGCCCGCAGGCTGGCAAGCTGGCGGTTGCAGCACCGCCGTCGGCGGCACATCGGGTACCGCAAACTCCAGGCTGGCCAGCCAGGCACCACTGGGCAACTCGGCCTGCGCCTTGGCCAGCGCACGCGCCATGCTCTCAGGCCGCTGGAACAAATACACCAGTGCCAGGCCCGACCAATCGGCGCGCCACATGTCGCCTTGCCGCACCGCCGCCCAGGGGCAGCGCACAGCGCTGGCCAGGCGCAGCGGCCAGCTCCATTCGATGCCCTCGATGCGGGCCTGCGGCAGCTCGGCGCGCAATGCTGCCAGGCCATGGCCCAGGCCACAGCCGGCATCCAGCACCCGCGCGCCGGCCGGCAGCGAGGCCAGCGCGGCCAGGCCGGACAGCGCCCCGGCCGGGGTGGGAAACAACGGCGCATCGCGCCAGGCGCGCAGCGGGTAGGCGGCCAGCAGCAGCGCGGCCGGCAGCAACCAGGCCCAGGCCGGCAGGCTGCCATTCAAACCGCCAGTCAAATTGCTGGCCAGCGCCGACACCGGAAACCCCACCGCCACGATCCAGCGCCGCACCGGGCTGGCATCCCGCAGCGCGGCGGCCACCACCAACCCCAGGCCCGTGGCCAGGCCCCAGGCCAGCGGTGCCGGGCAGCCCCAGGCCTGCCCTTGGCGCAGCAGCAGTGCGGCCACAGCCCAGGCCAGCAACCAGGCCAACAAGGCCGGCGCCGGCCAGGCCAACCCGCCCCGGCGTGTGGGTGATCGGTCGGGCTGGGCAGCAGTCAATGCACGCATGGCCGCAGTCTGGCCCGGTGGCCGGCACGGTGATCGGCAGAAAAGCCGGGGCGTTTGCCAGCAGCGTGTGCCGCCAAGAAAAAAGGGCGGGCTCCAAAAAAAGGAACCCGCCCAGAAGGCACAGGGACTGTGCCAGGAGGAGACAAGCAATCAAACAAGCCGATCACGCCAACCCGTGAATGCGCGTGATCACCACCACTATCGGCCAGCAACGCCGGGGCTCGAGGCCGGCGCGCCCGCCGCACGGCAAAAAATCTAGGCCACCACCAAATCCTGCACACCCGGCAGGCGGATCGCGCCGGCATTGCGGCCCTTGCCGGCACGCGCCGGCGGGTTGCACAGGCCACACACATAGTGGCGCGCAATCTCGTGCGGATGGGTCACAAAGTGGCCACCGCATTTGCTGCAGGCCGTCATCGTCAGCATGCCGTTGTCAACAAACTTGACCAGCCGCCAGGCCCGCGTCACCGACAACTGCGGCTCCAGCTCTTGTGCACCCACCTGCTCAAGGTACAGCTTGTAGGCCTTGATCACGGTGTCGATCTCGTCCAGCGCGGCCACCTTGTTCAGGTATTCATGGATGTTCAGGAAGAGACTGGCATGGATATTCGGTTGCCAGGTCATGAACCAGTCGGTCGAGAAGGGCAGCT
>JANOBL010000251.1:0-2349 GCA_031411635.1 Betaproteobacteria bacterium | reverse complement strand
GGTTGGGTGCACGCTCTGCCACCACCCGAAATCGCTGGTCACCCGGCATGCCGGCAAACGCATGCGCCACGTTGGCACAACCCATGCGTTCAGCACCGGGTGGCCGGTCCATCAGGCGCTGGATGCGGCCCAGGTAGGCCTGCCGCGTGGGCGCACTGCGCTCACGGATGCGTTGGGTCAACTCGATGATGGGATGCTTCATGGTTTGAGGTGGTAACTGGTAGGTTGATTATTGAGTAACTTGGTTACATCGTCAATCACTTTGCGCCGCAACATCCTGGCCTCTGGCATGCTGGAGAGATGAGCTTGAAACCGGTCCGCGACACGGCTGCAATGTTGACGCAAGTGCAACAACAATGGGGTGGTGAAAGTGATCTCTGGGTGTTTGGCTACGCCTCGCTGATCTGGCGCCCCGAGTTTGACGCCGCCGAGCACCGGCCTGCCGTGGTGCGGGGCTGGCACCGGGCGTTCCAGATGCGCTCACGCGTGAACCGGGGCTCACCCGAGCTGCCGGGCCTGGTGTATGCGCTGGTCACTGGCGGCATGTGCCGGGGCATGGTGTACCGCATTCCGCGCCAGCGCGCGGCTGATGAACTGCCCCGGCTGTGGCAGCGCGAGATGCCCAACGGCGTGTACGACCCACGCTGGCTGCGCTGCCAGACCACCGGTGGCGACGTGATGGCGCTGGCTTTCACGCTCAGCCGGCGCAGCCCCAATTTCACAGGCCGCATCGCCGACAGCGAGATGCTGCACATCCTGCGCCATGCCCAGGGCCGCTATGGCAGCACGCTGGATTACCTGGTGCGCACCGCCGAGGCCTTGCGCCAGCACCGCATGTGCGACCGCGAGAGCGAGCGCCTGGTGGCGCTGGCGCAGCAGGCGGGCCTGCGGCACGATGGCTCAGTCTGAGCGGGTTGCCTGCAAAACCGCGCTGGCGGCAGCGTCGCCAGCGCGCAGCGCGGCCAGGTCGGCCTCGGTGTCCACGTCCACCAGCACGCCCGGATCGCCCAACTCCAAGCCCACCGACGGATAGCGCGCGGTCACCCGGCGTGCGCCTTCATCGCCCTTCAACTGCACCAGTTCGGAGTACAGCTCGGCGGCAAAGCCCACCGGATGGCCACGCCGCCCACCATGCTGGGCATAGACCACCGGCGATTGCGCCAGGCCCGCCGCCACCGCCACCAGGGTGGCCGGCCGCACCAGCGGCATGTCACCCGGCAGCACCAGCCAACCGGCAGCCTGCGGCCGCGCCGCAACACCGGCGGCGATCGAATAACCCATGCCCAGCGGCCCACCACCGGCGCTGCCCACCTCGGGCAGCACCACCAGATCACGCCGCGCCACCCAACGTGCAGCTTCAGCGGCCAACCGCTCGGTGGTGACCACGATCACCGGCAGCCGGCTTTCGATCGCATGGCTGATGGTTTGCCCCAGCACACTGGCCGCACCCAGCGGTTGAACCAGCTTGTGCAGCGGCCCGGCAAAACGGCTGCCACGGCCGGCAGCCAATACAACAACGACGGTTTGGGTTTTCATGCCTGGTTCCTCCGGACGCCTTCGAATCCCCCTGCGGACGCCTCTGGATCAGTAGCATGGGGGCACAGGCCATCCACCGACAGTCGGAGGATCACTTAAGGCATTCCACTTAAGGTCCAGCCCCATGCTGGCGACGGCATACTGCGCGGATGGACCACCGCATCGCCGACCTGCGCAAAAGCTACGAACGGGCCGAGCTGGACGAAACCGCCGCCGCCCGGCGGCCGCTGCTGCAGTTTGAAGCCTGGCTGCAGGAAGCCATCGCCGCCAAGCTGCCCGAACCCAATGCGATGACCCTGGCCACCGTGGCCGCCGATGGCCGGCCATCCACCCGCATCGTGCTGATCAAGGGCGTGGACGAGCACGGCCTCGTCTGGTACAGCAATTTCAACAGCCGCAAAGGGCAAGAACTGGCCGGCAATGCGATGGCCGCGCTGCAATTCCACTGGGTTGAGTTGGAGCGGGTGGTGCGCATCGAGGGCCGGGTGGAAAAAGTGCCAGCCGCGTTGGCCGATGCCTACTTTGCCAGCCGGCCACTGGATTCACGCATCGGCGCCTGGGCCTCGCCACAAAGCCAGGTGATCTCATCGCGCGCGGTGCTGGTGGCCCAGGCCGCACGTTACGCGGCCCAGTTTGCGTTGTCGCCCCCCCGGCCACCGCACTGGGGCGGTTATCGCCTGGTGCCCGATCGCTGGGAGTTCTGGCAAGGCCGCAAGAGCCGCTTGCACGACCGGCTGCGCTACCGCCTGGCCGACGGGCACTGGCTGCGCGAGCGCCTGGCGCCCTGAATGGCATGGAACCGGCTTGGCGCCG
>JANOBL010000250.1:0-4078 GCA_031411635.1 Betaproteobacteria bacterium | reverse complement strand
GGCACCGGCAACGACACGGTGGCGGGCGGCGACGGCGACGACAGCGTCGTCGGCGACGACGTGATCATCGACGGCAACGGCCTGACCGTGCCCAACGTCACCGACGGCCTGCTGATCACCTCGGCCGCGGGCTCGCAGGAGCTTGCGCTGGGCATCACGCTCAGCGTGGGCGGCACCATCATCGTGCCGGCGGCCGAGGTGGTGCTGGGCCGCGATGTCAACGCCGGCAGCACCGCGCTGGCCCAGGTCATCGGCTACAACCCGATGATCCCGACGAACAATGCGCTCGTCACGAGCACCGGGCTGCGCCTGGTGCCCACCGCCAGCCTGATCACCGACTACGGCCACCACCTCGACCAGCTCGCCGGCAACGACATCGTCAGCGGCGGCAACGGCAACGATCTGCTGGTGGGTGATGACCTCGTCATCAGCGCGCCGAACCTCACTTTCGACGGCGCTGCGGCGGCCAAGGCCGAGACCCTCACGCGGGCGGCCTACGCGCTGACCGCGAGCTGGTCCGACCTGGTGCACTGGCAGTACAAGCTGCTGGGCGAGAAGTGGTCCGACAAGGAAAACAACGAAGACCGCATCATCATCGACAAGCTGTTCATCATCGGCGAGGACAACCTCGACGGTGGTGCCGGCAACGATGTGCTGGTGGGCGACAACAGCATCGAGACGACGCCGCAGATCACGCTCAGGGCCGATGTGTCGTTTGCGTTCTCGCTCTACGAGGACGGCATGAACCGCATCACCGACGAGATCGTCGGCGCGCAGCAAGACCTGGTATTCCTCGAACACCGCCTGCGCGATGTGGGCTACGTCGTGCTCGATTCGAACGGCAAGAACCCGAAGAACCGCATCGAGCACCACATCGACGCCATCGCCCGCGGCAGCGACGTCATCAACGCAGGCAGCGGTGACGATCTGGTGGTTGGCGACACGCTGGTGGTGCGGGCGCCGCTGATCACGATCACCGCCGGCCCGACGCCGCCGGTCAAGACCAAGGACGACTGGAGCGAGCCCGAGAAATGGAGCTCGAAGGGCTTCCGCTCGTCGTGGTGGAAGGCGATGGACTGGGACGACAAGAACCTGCGCCAGCTCGACCGCATCATCGTCAACGCCGATGCCATCGACGGCGGCAGCGGCAACGACCTGATCTGGGGCGACAGCGTCGCGCTGGTCGGCGCGACGGTGCAGCCTGGCGTCGGCGTCGACGTCAAGGCCAAGTATTTCAAGGACGCCAGCAAGTACGCCGACGAAGGCGTCGAAGCGCTGACCGAGGTCGAGGCCGAGTCGGAGCGCTTCGAGCGCTATTCCAAGCATGGCCACGACCAGAAGTACTACTGGCGCAACGTGACCTGGGCCAGGTCGGCCGACCTGGCCTGGTTCAACAGCGTATCGACCGCGCGTGCCACCGACGGCGGCGACACGATCAAGGGCGGCGACGGCAACGACGTGGTCTACGGCCAGGAAGGCGTCGACAACATCGACGGCGGCCTGGGCAACGACTGGCTGATCGGCGGCAGCGGCGGCTCGAACAACAAGGACGTCATCGTCGGCGGCGGCGGCACCGACAAGATCAACCAGGGCGACAACAACAGCTCGGAACTGCGTGCGCGGCTGACGTCGATGATGCCGAGCTGGTCGGGCGCGTTTGCCAAGGTCGGCCTGCCGATCGACGTCTTCAGTGCCAATACGCGCAACGTCGAGGGCCACAAGCAGGTCGACATTGACCTGCTCGGCTTCATCGCGTCGCCATGGCCGGGGGCGGCTGGTATCGGTACCAGCGCCGTGCCGACGACCGGGAACAATCTGGCGACGATCGCCGCGATGATGACGACCGGCGCGCCGTCGGTGGCCGTGCCGGCGGCCGAGCCGGGCCCGGACAGTTGGCTCGACGACTTCCTCAACCACGCCGGCGTGACATCGTCCCAGCGTTATCCGAATGCGGGACTGACAGTGCAGGTCTGAACACGCAACAATCACGGCCGGCCACCGCGCCTCTGTTTCCACCCTCACCAACCGCAGCGAGACGTCAACCGACCATGCAGCAATTGATCTATGAAACCGCCGTCCCGGTGTCAAGCGGCCGCCACGCCAAAGTGTCGGTCGATGGGCGCGACAACTACAGCTTCTGCCGCCACATCAACTCGGCACCGCTGACGGTGGTCGAATTTCCGTTCGCCGCCAACGATTACGCGATCGTCTTCGCGCAGAACGGCGATTCGGTGATGCCGGTCGTGATCCTGGGCGCACGCAAGGAAGAAAACCTCTTCGTCGCCGATGACGGCCGTTGGCTGGCCGGCTATGTGCCGGCTTTTGTGCGCCGCTACCCGTTTGTCTTCGCCACCAACGACGACGGCAAGACCTTCACGCTGTGTGTCGACGAGGCCTGTCAGGGGGTCAACTACCTCGGCAAGGGGCAGGCGCTGTTCGACCCCGAGGGCAAGCCGACACCCTATGTCGACAACGTGCTGCAATTTCTGCAGGAGTACCGGTTGCAGTTCCAGCGCACCCAGGCTTTCAGCGCCAAGGTGCAGGGGTTGGGGCTGCTGGAGCCGATGCAGGCGCAGTTTGCGCTGGCCAGCGGCGAGAAGATGTCCTTGACCGGGTTCATGGTGATCGACCGCAACAAGCTCAAGGCGCTTGGCGGCGAGCAACTTGCCGCGCTGGCACAGGCCGACGAACTCGATCTGATCTACCTGCACCTGCACTCGATGCGCAACTTCGTCGCCGTCAAGGACAAGCTGGTGGCCAGCGCGGCCAGCGTGGCTGGCAATGCCGCGGCGCCCCAGGTCACGGTGGCTGCTGAAGCCGCGGTGCCTGCGGCGGCCGTTTAGGTGGTGGCCGGCGCAACGCCCGAGGCTGCCGGCCGCAACAACGGCGGCGGACTGCGAGCCCGCAGCGTACGGTGAGCAGCGGCACTCCGATCTTCTCTGCCTCGGCGGAGGAGCATTCCCGTGCCGAGTCCGCAGCCTGGGCGCAGTTTTCCGCCGCCCGCGACGCGTCGGCGTTCTACCTGAGCTGGCTCGGCATTCTGTGTGCGCAGATCCAGCGCGTCGATGGCGCCCTGCTGTTGCTGGCCGGCAAGGACGGCGCGGGCTACGGCGTGGCGGCCGCGTGGCCCGACGCCCAGCGCGACATGCGCCACCTGGCGCCGGTGGCCGAACGGGCGCTCAAAGAGCGCCGCGGACTGGTCACCGGGCGAGACGGCGCCGGCCCGCCGGCCAATGGACAGGGTGCTTGTGTCGGTTACCCGATCGAGATCGACAGCATTCTGCACGGTGCCGTGGTGCTGGAACTGCAGCCGGTCGCGGTTGCCGAACTGCAGCGCGCGTTGCGCCTGTTGCACTGGGCCAGCGCCTGGCTGGTCGACCGTGTCAGGCAGGGCTTGCTGGCCGAGCTAACGCTGCGGGTGGACCGGATGGCGCTGGCGCAGGAGCTGCTGGCCACCAGCCTGCAGGAGCGCCGCCTGATGCCGTCGGCGCTGGCGCTGGTCAACGAGCTGGCCAAGCGGCTGGGCTGTCACCGTGTCAGCCTGGGTTTTGTGCGCTCCGGCAGCGTGGTGCTGCAGGCCATCTCGCACACCGCCACCTTCGACCGCCGGACCGACCTGGCACGCCATATCGCCGAGGCGATGGACGAGGCGCTGGATTTCGGCCAGGCCATTGTTCACCCCACGCCCGCCCACACCGATGGCCTCGACGCCACCGAAGCCGCAGCGCATGCCGAGCTGGCCGCGCTGGCGCGCAGCACCGCGATCTGTTCGGTGCCGGTGGTGGCCAACAGCCGCAGCGTCGGCGTGCTGACGCTGGAGCGGCTGGACGAAACCGCGTTTGACGCCGGCACGGTGGCGCTTTGCACCACGCTGGGCCTGCTGCTCGGGCCGATCTTCGAACTCAAGCGCGACAACGAGCGTGGCGTCTGGGGGCGTGGCATCGACAGCCTGCACAACGCCCGGCGCGCGCTGCTCGGTGCCGGCCACCCGGGGGCCAAGCTGGGTGCGGTGGCCGGCCTGCTGCTGCTGGCCTTGCTGACCCTGGTCAATGTGCCGCACCGCGTCGCCGCCAAGGCG
>JANOBL010000249.1:0-4533 GCA_031411635.1 Betaproteobacteria bacterium | reverse complement strand
CCGGCCTGCAGGCGATTCCGGCCGATCTGTACGAGGCGGCGCAGCTCGACCGCGCCTCACCCTGGCGCAGCTTGACCCGGGTGACCTTGCCGCTGCTGATGCCCAATCTGCTGGTGGTGGGCGTGCTGGGTGCCATCCGCGCGGTGCAGACCTTCGACGAGGTGTTTGTGCTCACCGGCGGCGGCCCGGGATCGGCCACCACCTTTGTCGTGCAGTTCATCTACCAGACCGCCTTCCAGGAGCAGGTGCGGCTGTACGGCATGGCCGCCGCCGGCTCGCTGCTGCTGGCGCTGGCCCTGGTGGTGTTGACGCTGCTGCAACTGCGGGTGTCCCGCAGCGGGCAGGCCGACGAGGCTGGGCGATGAGCGCGCTGGCCTTCATCACCCGAAGCCGGGGCCTGGCGCAGGGCGGCAAAAAGCTGCACTGGACCGACTGGTTCACCTACGCCTACCTGCTGCTGGGGCTGGGTGTGATGTTCGGCCCGGTGCTGTGGCTGGTGTTGTCGTCGTTCAAGACCGAGGCCGCGCTGACCGAGTTTCCGCCGCGCCTGCTGCCATATGGCCAGAAGATGGTGGTGGTGCCTGGCGAAGAAAAACCCAAGCCGCTGTACCGGATCAAACTGCCCGACGGCAGCCAGCGTGAGCTGCCGGAGATACGCCG
Organism: Betaproteobacteria bacterium; assembly: GCA_031411635.1. Taxonomy (GTDB): domain Bacteria; phylum Pseudomonadota; class Gammaproteobacteria; order Burkholderiales; family Burkholderiaceae_C; genus Pseudaquabacterium. Next base: position 3,873 of record JANOBL010000249.1, on the reverse strand, counting down.
CATCGGCCTGATGGCCACCCACGTGGATCCGGCGCGGCCGGATGAGCCGATCCGGGTGCGCATCGAAGACCGCGAGCCGGTGCGTGAGTTTCATTTCGCCACCGAGAACTACAGCGATCTGGGCGACAAACTGCAGGTGGGCCAGCAACTTTGGAACTCGCTGTTCATCACCGTGGTGGCCACGGTGATGACGCTGTTGTTCAACTCGATGGCGGCGTTTGCGCTGGCCAAATACCGCTTTGCCGGCCGCGCAGGCGTGTTCGGGCTGATCATCGCCACCTTGATGGTGCCGCCGGCCATCGTGCTGGTGCCCAACTTTTTGATCGCCGCGGAGCTTGGCCTGTTGAACAGCCTGTGGGGGGTGATCTGGCCGGCGGTGGCCACGCCCACCGGAGTGTTTTTGCTGCGCCAGTACATGCTGACCATCCCCGACGAGTTGCTGGACGCCGCGCGCATGGACCACGCCAGCGAGTGGCGCATTTACTGGCGCATCGTGTTGCCCCTGTCGGCCCCGGCACTGGCGGTGCTGGCGATCTTCTCGATCATGTGGCGCTGGAACGATTTTCTGTGGCCGCTGATCGTCTTGTCCAAATCCGAGAAGTTCACGTTGCAGCTCGCGCTCAACGCGTTCCAGGGTGACTTGGTCACGCAGTGGAATTATTTGCTGGCGATGACGGTGATCACCTTGCTGCCGGTGACCTTGGTCTTTGCCTTTTTGCAAAAGTACATTGCCCAGGGCATTGCCTCGGCGGGGGTCAAGTAGATGTCGTCCATGCAACTGCGTGGGCTGGTCAAGGACTTCGGCGGCACCCGGGTGATCCACGGCGTCGATCTGCAGGTGGACGATGGCGAGTTCGTGGTCTTTGTCGGGCCCTCGGGCTGCGGCAAAAGCACCTTGCTGCGGCTGATCTGCGGGCTGGAGGACAGCAGCGGCGGCGAGATCCTGATCGATGGCCAGCCGGTCAAGCATTTGCGCGCGGCAGACCGTGGGCTGGCGATGGTGTTCCAGTCCTACGCGCTGTACCCGCACATGACGGTGGCGCAGAACATGGCCTTCGGGCTGGAGAACATCGGCACGCCCAAGGCCGAGGTCAACCGCAAAGTGGGCGACGCTGCAAAGCTGCTGCAGTTGGACGCGCTGCTGCAGCGCAAACCTACGCAACTCTCAGGTGGCCAGCGCCAGCGCGTGGCGATTGGCCGGGCCATCGTGCGTGAGCCCAAAATCTTTCTGTTCGACGAGCCGCTGTCGAATCTGGATGCCGAGCTGCGGGTGACGATGCGGCAAGAGATCACCGCCTTGCACCGGCGCCTGGGCGCGACGATGATTTACGTCACCCACGACCAGACCGAGGCGATGACGATGGCCGACAAGATCGTCGTGCTGCGCGCCGGCCGCATCGAGCAAGTGGGCTCGCCGCTGGACTTGTACAACCACCCGGCCAACCGTTTTGTCGCCGGCTTCATAGGCTCACCACGCATGAACTTCATTCCGGTCACGGCCGGGCCGGGTGGCCTGCTTTCAACCGCAGCCGGCGGCGCGCTGGTCATGCCCGGTCTGGTGGCAGCGGCGGGCACGGCCCTGACCCTGGGGGTGCGGCCCGAGCATCTGATGCTGGCGCCGCAAGCCGGCGCGCTGGCACTGACGCTGCAGATCACCGCGATCGAGCAGCTCGGCGGGCACTCGATGCTGCAAGGCCTGCTGGCCGGCGAGAGCACGGCCCTCACGGTGCAATGCCCCGGCCAGGTGGCCACGCGCATCGGCGACGCGCTGACGCTGCATCTGCCGCCGGCCGCCTGCCATGTGTTTGCCACCGGCAACAGTGAGCCGGCGTTGCGGCCATGATCCCACTGCGCCAGGCCACGCTGCTGGCCGTCGAACCCGGCTGCATCACACTGGCCTTGGCGCTGGGCTGGCGCGCCCGGGTGATGCTGGTGGCCGCTGGCATCGGCCGCTTCAGCCTGCTGCCACCCCAGGGCTGGCGCGAGCCCCGAAGCTGGGCGCTGGACAGCGCGGGTGAGTTTCCACTCGAAGGCCGCAACCGCGATGCGCTGTTCGGCCCTGATGCCGCAGCGGTGCTGGTGCGGGACGACCACAGTCTCACGCTGAGCAACGCGCTGTTGCAGGCTCACATCAGGCTGCAACCCTTTGGCATCACTTGGTCGCAGCGTGGCCAGTCCGGCGACTGGTTAACCCTTTGCATCGACCGGCCCAGCTACGCCTACGCGATCAACCCACGCAGCGGCAGCCTGCACCATTGGCAGCAGCGGGATGCCGATGACCAGTACTTCGGCCTGGGCGACAAGACCGGTGCGCTGGACAAAAATGGCCGGCGGCTGCGCACCCGCCAGCTCGATGCAATGGGCTACAACGGCGAGACCAGCGATCCGCTGTACAAACACTGGCCGTTTTTCCTGGGCCGGCGCAAAGACAGCGGCGCGGCCTACGGCCTGTACCTCGACACCTTGGCCGAATGCACGTTCGACTTTGGCCAGGAGCACGACAACTACCACGGCCTGTACCGCAGCGTCGAGGTGCACGATGGCGACCTGGACGGTTTTGTCTTCGCTGGCCCCAACTTGCGCGCAGCCCTGGCCCGCTTCGTCGCGGCCATCGGCGGCACCACGATGCCACCGCGCTGGAGCCTGGGTTATGCCCAGACCGCGATGGCACTGGCCGACCATCCGGATGCGCAGGCGCGCATCGCGGCCTTTCTGGACCGCGCGCAGGCCGAGCGCTTTCCGCTGTCGTCTTTCCACTTCGGCTCGGGCTATACCAGCCGGGGCGCGCAGCGCTATGTGTTCACCTGGAACACCGACAAGTTTCCGCAGCCAGCAGCGCTGCTGGGCGCGTTTGCCGCCGCCGGTGTGCACACCGTGGCCAACCTGAAACCCTGTTTGCTGGACGACCACCCGGCGTTTGCCGGGCTGGCCGAACAAGGCGGCTTCGTGCGCGAGCCGGCGCCCGATGGCAGCGCCGACACCCCTTGCCTGGACCAGTTCTGGGACGGCTGGGGCGCGCACCTGGATTTCAGCCGGGCGCTGGACCGCCAGTGGTGGCAGGCCCAGTTGTTGGCCCAGGTGCTGGATACCGGCTTTTCAGCCGGCTGGAACGACAACAACGAATACGTGATCTGGGGCGAACAGGCCTTGGCCCATGGCTTTGGCCAACCCTTGGCGATGCCACGCGCCCGGCCGCTGCAGGCCTTGCTGATGACCCGCGCCACTTTCGACCAGCAGGCCCTGGCCAAGCCGGCCGAGCGCGTCTACACCATCACCCGGGCCGGCCCGCCAGGCATCCAGCGCTATGCCCAGACCTGGACCGGCGACAACAGCACAAGCTGGCACACCTTGCGCTGGAACCAGCGCATGGCGCTGACGATGGGCTTGTCCGGCTTGTTCAATACCGGCCACGATATCGGCGGTTTTGCCGGGGCTGTGCCCGACGCCGAGTTGCTGCAGCGCTGGACCCAGGCCTGCTGCCTGCTGCCCCGCATGATCATGAATAGCTGGAAGGCCGACGGCAGCGTCAATTCACCGTGGCTGCATGCCGAGGCCACGGCCGGCATCCGCGCCGCGATCGGGCTGCGGCTGCGGCTGATGCCCTACCTCTACACCCAGATCTGGCGCGCCACGCAAGACCACGCGCCGGTGCTGCGCCCCACTTTCTTCGAGTTTGGCGACGACCCGCAAACCTGGCTGGACAACGACGAGATGATGGTCGGCCCCGACCTGCTGGTGGCCCCGGTGTTTGAGCCCGGGGCACGCAACCGCAGGCTGTACCTGCCGCTGGCAACGCAGGCACCGGGCTGGTTCGAGTGGGCCACCGGCCGTTACTTTGGGGGTGGGCAGACGGTGTGTGTTGAAGCGCCACTT
>JANOBL010000248.1:0-2938 GCA_031411635.1 Betaproteobacteria bacterium | reverse complement strand
CGCCCCACAACGGCAACGGGCGCCCGCAGGCGCCCGTCCAGGCCTTGTTGTGTGGTTTAGCGCGCCAGCAGCGCGTCCACCGCGTTCACATCCTGCGGCAACAACTGGCCGGTCACCTGGCGCAGCTTCAGGCTGTTGACCACCACGTCGTAGCGCGCCTTGGCCAGGTCGCGCTGGGCCTGGTAGAGCTGGGTCTGGGCGTTCAGCACATCCAGGGGGACCCGCACGCCCCCCTTGTAGCCGAGCTGGGTGGCCTCCAGCGCCAGCTTGCTGGACGACTCGGCCGCCTCCAGCGCGCTGACCTGGGCGCGCAGCGAGCGCACGCCAAAAAACGCGCTGCGTGTGCCCTGGGCCACACCGCGGCGGGCGGCTTCCAGGTCGGACTGGGCCTTGTCCTCCAGCAACAGGGTTTCCTTGATGCGGTTCTGCACCGAGAAACCGGCAAAGATCGGCATGTTGAGCTGCAGCGCCAGGCTGCCAGACAGGCCGTTGCCCGAGTTGGGGCCAAAACCACCCGCCACCGTGCTGCCGCTGACATGGGTTTGCGCCTCGGTCACGGTAGCGCTGATGCCCACCGTGGGCAAATGGCCGGTGCGGGCTTTTTCGGTCTCCAACCGGGCCACCTCGCGCGCCAGCCGCAGTTGCTGCAGCGTCGGGCTTTGGGCATCGGCCTGGGTGACCCATTCCTCGACATCGGCCGGCACCAGGCTGGGCAATACCACCGGCAGCGCCATCGGCTTCGGGTAGATGCCGGACCGCCCAGCCACGCTCTCCAGCGCCAGGCGCTTGACATTCAAATCGTTCTCGGCCGCCAACTCCTGGGCGGTGGCCAGGTCGAAGCGGGCCTGCGCTTCGCGGGTGTCGGTGATCGTGGCGGTGCCCACCTCAAAATTGCGCTTGGCCGAGGCAAGCTGCTCGGCAATCGCCTTTTTGCTGGTCTGCACCGTGCCCAGCGCATCGGCCGAGGCCAGCACGTCGAAATAGGCCTGCACCAGGCGCACGATCAGGTCTTGTTCAACACCCAGAAGCTGCGAGCGCGCGACGTCGATCGCCCGCTCGGCCTGGGTGATGGTCTTGTCATTGCCCCGGTTGAACAGCGTTTGCTGGGCCGTGACTGCCACCGATTGCTGGCCGGTGCGGGTGACCGTGGTGGTGGTAAACGGCGTCTCGCTGCGCGACTCGGCCCAGCTTGCCGTGCCGTTGACGCTGGGCCGGCGCAAGGCCCGGCTTTGCTCGGCCTTGTACAGCGTGGAATCGGCCAGCGAGCGGGCCGATTGGTAGGCCGCGTCATAACCACGGGCCGCGTCGTACAGCTCCAGCAGGCTTTGCGCCTGGGCACTGCCGGCCAGCGCCAGCAGCAACATCGGGGGCAGGGCGCGCAATCGCAGACGGGGCATGGAGTTTTGTCCTTGGGAACGGGAACGGGCTGGTTGGAATGCGGTGGTTCAGAACGCAAAGCGCGTCGGCTCGGCCACGCCGGCCAGGCGCGGCGCCACGGTGTCAAACAAGATGGCGGTCTGCAGCGCGGTGGCCGACAAGCGGGTAAAGCGCAGCGCCTGCATCACCGGCGCCTGGCCGACGATGGCCAGCAGCCGGCCGCCGATCTTGAGCTGGTCCAGCAGCGCCTGCGGCACCGCGGGCACCGAGCCCGACAGCATGATCACGTCGAACGGCGCTTCGCCTGCCAGGCCTTGCATGCCGTCTTGCTCACGCACGCTGGCGTTGAGCACCCCGGCGCGGCGCAGGTTGGCCGCCGCCAGCGTGGCCAGTGCCGGCACCCGCTCCAGCGTGATCACCGATTGCGCGCGGTGCGCCAGCAGCGCGGCCATGAAGCCCGAGCCGGCGCCGATCTCCAGCACCCGCTCGTGGCGCTGCACATGGGCTTCCTGCAGCAGCCTGGCCTCCACCCGCGGCGCCAGCATGCACTGGCCGGCGTGGCCGCTGTCGGCCAAAGGGATCTCGGTATCGACAAAGGCCAGCGCCTTGTAGGCGGCAGGCACAAAGTCCTCGCGCCGCACCATCGCCAGCAGCGACAGCACGCCGGCATCCAGCACGTCCCAGGGGCGGATCTGCTGCTCGATCATGTTGAAGCGGGCCAGTTCGGTGTTCATCGCGCGTTTCCTGGTGAGTCCGGGTGAGTCCTGGTGGGGCTGACAAGCCAAACCGACAATTCTATTTGGGCAGCACCGGCATGGCCTGCGCCAGCGTGGGTGGGGCGCTGATGGGTGCACCGATGCCAAACAGCTTGCGCTGGGCCCAAGACCCCAGGTCATCGAGCCAGCAGTAAATCACCGGCACCACCACCAGCGTGAGCAAGGACGAAGTGATCACGCCGCCGATCACCGCCTGGCCCATCGGTGCCCGCTGCTCCGAGCCTTCGGTCAGCGCCAGCGCCAGCGGCAGCATGCCGAAGATCATCGCCAGCGTGGTCATCAGGATCGGCCGCAGCCGCACCCGGGCCGCTTGCAGCAAGGCCTCGCTGCGTGGCAGGCCGGGGTGCTGAACGCCATGAACATCAACTGACGGCGCTCTGGCGCGGATCGCAAAGTCCACCAGCAGGATCGCGTTTTTGGTCACCAGGCCCATCAGCATGATGACGCCGATCACCGAGAACATGTTCAGCGTGCTGCGCCACAGCAGCAAGGCGCCCACCACACCGATCAAGGTGAGCGGCAACGAACTCATCAGCGCCAGCGGCTGCAAAAAACTGCGGAACTGCGAGGCCAGGATCATGTAGATGAACACCACCCCCAGCGCCAGGGCCGAGATGGCATAACCAAAACTGTCCTGCATGTCTTTGGCACTGCCGCCAAAGCGGTAGTTGTAGCCCGGTGGCAGCGGCGTGGTCTCCAGCACCTTGCGGATGTCGGCCGACACCTCGCCCAACGCACGGCCGCTGGTATTGGCGGTGAGTTCGCTTTCGCGGTTCAGGTCGCGC
>JANOBL010000247.1:0-5230 GCA_031411635.1 Betaproteobacteria bacterium | reverse complement strand
CTTGCTGGTGGTGCCGCTGCAGACCGCGCTGGCCTTTGCCATGGCCTTGTGGGTGAACCAGCGCTTTCGCGGCCGGGTGTTGCTGCGCACGGTGTTCTTCTCGCCGGTGGTGACGTCGATGGTGGTGGTTGCCGCCATCTGGGGCCTGCTGCTGCACACCGATGTGGGCCTGCTGAACCAGGTCTTGCGGGCCGTGCTGGGCACCGACGCCGCCCAGCCCGACTGGCTGGGCGACCCGCACATCGCGATGGCCTCGATCGCCGTGATGTCGGCCTGGCAGGGCGCGGGCTTCCAGATGCTGATCTTTCTGGCCGGGCTGCAAGGCATCTCGGTCGAGCAGTACGAAGCGGCCGATGTGATGGGTGCCAGCCGCTGGCAGAAGTTCAGGTACATCACGCTGCCGTGCCTGCAGCGCACGCTGGTGTTTGTGTTGGTGTCCACCACCATCATGGCCTTTGGGTTGTTCACCCAGGTTGATGTGCTCACCGGCGGTGGCCCGCGCGACGCCACCAGCACCATCATCTTTCACGCGGTGCGTGTTGGTTTCAGAGAGCAGGACATTGCCTATGGCTCGGCGATGACGCTGGTCTTCTTTGTGTTGGTGCTGCTGCTGTCGCTGGGGCAGAAGAGGCTGATGGGGAGGATGGGGCAATGAGCGCCGCACGGCCGCTCCGAAGGCGCTCGCTCCCCCTTGGGGGGACGGCGCGCAGCGCAAAGGGGGCCTCATCATGAGCGTTGTTGCCGGCGCTTCATCGGGTTCGCGGCAGGTTGCCGCAACGGTGCTGCACACCGCGCTGATGGTGCTGGCCGCCGCGCTGTTTGCCTACCCCTTGCTGTTCATGTTTGCCGCCGGTTTCAAGCCCGGTGATGCGATCTTTGCCGATCTGGGCAGCCCCACCGCACTGATTCCCGACGCACGCTGGTCCTGGGACAACTACCGCGCGGTGTTCGACAAAGGCTCGATTGGTGCCTACCTGCTCAACTCCGGCTGGATCGCGCTGATCGGTGTGGTGGCCGGCATCTTCATCAACAGCGCGGCGGCGTTTGCGCTGGCCAAGCTCAAGTGGCGGGGCCAGGGCCTGGTGCTGACGCTGATCATCGGGCTGCTGATCGTGCCGTTTGAGGTGCTGGCGATCCCGATGCTGCTGATCGTCTCCAAGTTGCCCTGGTTCGACTTTGCCACTGGCGGCCTGGTGGTCGGCTGGCTGGACACGCTGCATGTGCAGATCGTGCCGTTCTTGGGCAATGCTTTCTGCGTGTTTCTGTTCTACCAGTTCTTCAAGGACTTGCCTGACGAGTTGGTGGAGGCCGGCCGCATGGACGGCGCCGGCGCACTGACGATCTACTTTCACATCGTGCTGCCGGTGTGCAAACCGGTGATCGTGACGGCGGCCATCATCCTGTTCCTGGGCATGTGGAACCAGTACCTGTGGCCGGTGATGACGGTTCACACCGCCCATGCCCGCCCGGTGATGGTGGGCCTGCAACAGTACTTTGGCCGCACCACCCAGTGGGGCGAGATCATGGCCTATGCCAGCCTGATCACGCTGCCAGTGCTGGTGTTCTTTCTGCTGTTCCAAAAGCATTTCATCCGCTCCGTCGTAGGCGCTGGTATCAAAGGCTGAGTTTCAACACATGCCCAACATCGTTTTCCGCCAAGCCGACAAGCGCTATGACGAGCGTATCGAAAGCTATGTCTTCAAAGGCCTCAACCTGGACATCCGCAAGGGCGAGTTCACCGTGCTGGTTGGGCCGTCGGGCTGCGGCAAGTCCACGCTGCTGCGCATGATCGCGGGGCTGGAGTCGGTCAGCGGCGGCGATTTGCTGTTCGATGGTGAACGGGTCAACGCACTGCCACCGGTGCAGCGCGGCGTGGCGATGGTGTTCCAGAACTACGCCTTGTACGCCCACATGACGGTGCAGGACAACATCGGCTTCAGCCTGAAGATTGCCGGCGTTGCCAAGGCCGAGCGCCACGCCCTGGTGCTGGACGCCGCGCGCCAGTTGCAACTGGAAGACTTGTTGCAGCGCAAGCCTACGCAGCTTTCCGGTGGCCAGCGCCAGCGGGTGGCCATCGGCCGCGCCATCGTGCGGGCGCCCAGGGCGTTTTTGTTCGACGAGCCGCTGTCCAACCTGGATGCCAACCTGCGCGGCCAGATGCGCACCGAGATTGCGCAACTCCACCGCAAACATGGCATCACCACGGTTTACGTCACGCACGACCAGGTCGAGGCCATGACGCTGGCCGACCGCATCGTTGCGCTGAGCAAAAACGGGCTGGAGCAGTTTGGCACCCCCGACGAGTTGTTCGACACGCCGGCCAACCTGTTTGTGGCCGGGTTCATCGGCAGCCACCGCATGAACCTGGTGACTGTGGACACTGCCCACTCGCCGCTGCTGGCGCTGTTGACCGGGCAGACGGCCGAGCAGCTAACGGCCCAGCGCGTGGCCACGGTAGGTGCACGCCCGGAAGATATCCAGTTGCTGCCCGGCGAGCATGCCGGCGTGCAGATGGTTGAGCGGCTGGGCGCCGAATCGCTGGTGCACCTGGCTGTGCCGGGTGTGCCCGGCACTGTGTCGGTGCTGAGCAACGACCGCAGCCTGGCCTTTGCGCAGCGCCGCACGCTGCAGCTCAGCGCCCGCCACCTGCACCGTTTTGACGCCAAAGGCCAGCGTCTCGGCCAGTGATCACCCGACGCGCCTTCGCGCTGACCTTCGCACCGACACCGCTGTGCTTGATGGCCTGCGGCGGCGGCCAGCCAGGCAGCGTTTTGTCCATCGTTCCATCGGAGACCTCCCCCACTGTGACCCCCCCACCGATCACGAAGCCCCCCTTGGTCTCCGAGGCCGAGGCCTGGCGTCCGCGCTACCACTACACACCGCTGCGCAACTGGATGAACGATCCCAACGGGCTCGTCTTCTTCGACGGCGAATACCACCTGTACTACCAGTACAACCCGCTGGGCGCGCAGTGGGGCAACATCAGTTGGGGCCATGCCGTCAGCCGCGATCTGGTGTCGTGGCAAGAGCTGCCGGTGGCGATCCAGGCCACCGAACGGCTGATGGCGTTCTCGGGCTCGGTCGTTGTGGACCATGACAACAGCGGCGGCTTTGCCCCGGCTGGAGCGGCCTTGCCGGCCCTGGTCGCGTTTTTCACCGGCTTCGATCCGGTCACCAGGATCCAGTCGCAACACCTGGCCTACAGCCTGGACCACGGGCGCAGCTACACCCACTACGCCGGCAATCCGGTGATCGACATCGGCTCGCTGGAGTTTCGGGATCCCAAGGTGTTCTGGCATGCGCCCACCCGGCACTGGGTGATGTTGGTGGTGGCCGCGCTGGAGCAGCAGGTCTGGATCTACCGGTCGGTCAACCTCAAGGACTGGCGCAAGGTGTCCACCTTCGGCCCTGCCGGCTCGGCTGCCAACAACATCTGGGAAGTGCCCGAGCTGGTCGAACTGCCTGTCGATGGCAACTTGGCGCACCGGCGCTGGGTGATGGTGATCTCGGTCAACCACGGCGCGCTGTGGGGTGGCAGCGGCGTGCAGTATTTCATCGGCCACTTCGATGGCACGCACTTTGTTGCCGACCCTGGCAACACCATCGATGCACTGACACCGCCGCCCGGCGACCTGATCGCCGACTTTGAAGGTGGCACGCTGCCGGCCGGCTGGCGGGTCAGCGGCAGCGCGTTTGGCAGCGGGCCGGTCAGCGGTGCGCTGGAAGGCCAGAACCATGTCAGTGGCCACCTTGGGCGCGGCCTGATGAACTCGTTCCACGGCGGCGATGCCAGCACCGGCACGCTCACGTCCGCGCCGTTCACCGTCACTCGGCCCTACCTCAGCTTCCTGATTGCTGGCGGCAGCACCTACTTGACGCGGCTGGAGTTGCTGGTGGGCAACCAGGTGCTGCACCACGCCTCGGGCGACGATACCGAGACGCTGAAATGGAAGTTCTGGGATGTCTCGGCGCTGGTCGGCCAGCAGGCGGTGCTGCGCGCGGTGGACGAAGCCAAGGGCGGCTGGGGCCACATCAACCTGGACCACATCGTGATGGGCGATGCGCCGATGACGCAGCCGGAAATCGCCAACATTGCGCTGTGGGCCGACCACGGACGCGACTTTTACGCCCCGATCACCTTTGCCAACCAACCCGACGGCCGCGTGCTGTGGCTGGGCTGGATGAGCAACTGGGACTATGCCCGCGTGCTGCCCACCCAACCCTGGCGCGGCCAGCAGTCCAGCGTGCGCCAGCTCGATCTGGTCACCACGCCGCGTGGGCTGCGGCTGCGCCAGACCGTGGCCGACGAGCTGCGCGCCTGGGTTGACCCGGTGCCAGCGCTGAGCCTGCAGGCGATGGACGCCGCGAAGGCGGCTGCGCAGCTTGTGGCAGCAGCGCCGGCGGGACGCCAATGGCTGGCCAGCCTGGTGGTCTCTGCTGCCAGCCTGCGCTCACCCGTCGGCCTGGAAGTCTTCAAGGGCACCACGGCCGCCGTGCGCGTGGGCTACGACCCCGCGCGAGGCAGCTTTTTTGTCGATCGCACCACGCCAGCGCCGCAGTTTGCCGGCCAGTCCGAGCGCCACGATGCACAGCGCCTGCTGGACGGCACTACGGTCACGCTGGAACTGTGGACCGATGGCAGCACGCTGGAGCTGTTTGCCGACGGTGGCACCGTGGTGATCAGCGACCTGGTCTACGCCCAACCCGCCGCCACCGGCGTGGCGCTGTTTCACGGCGCCGAGAACCCCCAGATCCTGTCCCTGGCCCTGCACCGGGTGCGACCTGCAGTGCATGCGCCGTAGCCCGGAGCGGGCGCGCGATGAAACGATGAAGGATGACGCTCGCTGCGCCCGCATGACTCGCGGGGCCGCTGCGCGGTCCGGCTTCATGAAGCCCGGCGTTGGCTGGGCGAGTCATCTTCATCCTTCATCAGCCCATGAAAAAAGGCGCCGCAAGGCGCCTCTTTTCATGCTGGGGCTGGGTCAGTAGCCCTGGCTGCCACCACCACCGCCATAGCCACCACCGCTGCCGCCGCCACGCGGGCCGCCGCGGCCAGTGCCATAGGGGCTGCGGCCACCGCCGCCACCGCCTGCACCACCGCCGCCGCCAGCACCGCCACCACCGTAGCCGCCACCGCCGCCGCTGCGGCCACCACCACCACCGCCGCCGCCGTAACCACCACCACCGCTGCTGCCACCACCGCCGTAGCCACCGCCACCACCGCTGCGGC
>JANOBL010000246.1:0-3244 GCA_031411635.1 Betaproteobacteria bacterium | reverse complement strand
AAAATGCATGTGCGGGTCGACGATGGGCAGCTCGGGGTTGATCGCCGGCTCGGGCTCGGCGCGTGCGAGCCAGGCTTCGTCGGGCGCGCGTGTGGCGCCGAAGACTGACTGCAGCGCCGCGGCCGGCTGGCCCGTGTTCGTTGACGACACGCCGGTCATGGGGCCGACGGTGGCGTGGCCGCTGGGCCCGGCTTTGGCTCGGCCTCCAGCAACTCCAGCGCGGCCTTGCCGGCACACAGGCCTGCGGGCCAACCGGCGTAAAAGGTGACCTGCACGACCAGGCCGCGCAGATCGGCGAGCGTGAGGCCGTTTTCGACCCCTCGGCGCATCCACCCCTTCAGCTCATCGAGTTTGCCGGTGGCGGCCAGCACGCCGCAGGTGACGAGGATGCGGTCGCGGGAGGCGAGTTCGGGCTGCTGCCAGACGTCGCCCAGCAGCACATCGCGGCGAATGCGCGCCGGTTGCGGCACTGCGGCGTAGACCCGTGTGCTGTCAAAACTGGCCTTTGGAGTGGACGTGTCGTGTCTCGCGAAGTGATGGATTCCGCGACAGCGGCAAGAGCTGTGCCCGACGGTGGCACCGGCCTGCGGTGGCCCCGGCGGGTGCTGCCGCCCGCAGCGGCTGCTGCGGACTGTGTGCCACACGGACATCTGTGTACCGCGTGGACAAGTGCCGAAAGCCAAGCTCCGTCAGCCCGGCGCCGTGCGCGCCGCCCGCCCGGTCACTGGGTAGGCGGGATCGGTAAAGCCATGCGTGGACGGGTGGCCGGCCGGCACCAGCCGGTCGACCAGCGCTTCGTCTTCGGCGCTGAAGGCTGGCTCGCGCAGCGCGGCCAGGTAGTCCAACCACTGCGCCAGCGTGCGCGGGCCGCAGATCACCGACGACACCGCGCTGCTGTTGAGCACCCACTTCAGCGCAAAGTGTGCCGCGGTGCTGCCACGCGCCTCGGCATGGGCCTGGATTTGCCGCACCAGCGCCAGCGATTCGCCGCGCAGCTCGGTCTGCAGCAAGCGCTTGTCCTTGCGCGCGGCGCGGCTGCCGTCGGGCAGCGCATCCAGGCTGGCGTACTTGCCGGTCAGCACACCGCGCGCCAGCGGGCTGTAGGGCACCACGCCCACGCCGTGGTACCGGCAGGCCGGCAGCAACTCGGCCTCGGGCATGCGGTTCATCGCGTTGTAGGCCGGCTGGCAGGCCACCGGGCGGTCGATGCCGGCCTCGTCGCACAGCCGCACCACCTCGGCCAGGCGCCAGGCGCGGAAGTTGGACACGCCGAAGTAGCGGATGCTGCCCGCCCGCACCAGATCGGCCAGCGCACGGACGGTCTCGGCCAGGTGGGTGGTGAAGTCGTCGCGGTGCAGGTACAGCAGGTCGATGTGGTCGGTGCCCAGGCGCTTCAAGCTCAGCTCGGCGGCGCGGATCAGGTTCTTGCGCGACAGGTCCGGGCCGGCGGGCAGCATGGCGTCGGGCATGTAGCCGGCCTTGGTCGCGATCACCCAGCGGTCGCGCTCGGCCCTCACCGCCTCGCCAACGATTTGCTCGGAGGCGCCCATCGCGTACACGTCGGCGGTGTCGATGAAGTTCACGCCGGCCTCGCGTGCGCTGGCGATGATGCTGCGCGCGGTGGGTGCGTCGGCCTGATCGCCGAACATCATCGCGCCCAGGCACAGCGGCGAAACCTTCAGGCCAGAGCGGCCGAGTGATCGGTAGTCCATGGGAGTTCTCCTGGGAAAGTGGTTTGCCGGGGCGGGCGCGGCGGGTCAAGGGTTTTCTGCCGGCGCAAAGTCTGGCGCTTACGCAAGTCGCGTGCCATTCAGCCGCCAGGACATCGTGCCATCAAGCCCGGGCGATGGCACGCCGGTTGCCGTCGTGTTGGCGATGAACCCACAGACTGAGCCTGTACCCACAGCCATCGCCGCTGGCCCGCTGAGTGGCCTGCGGGTGGTCGATTTAAGCAGCTTGTTGCCTGGGCCGATGTGCAGCCTGCTGCTGGCCCAGGCCGGGGCCGAGGTGATCAAGATCGAGCGGCCCGGCAGTGGCGACGAGATGCGCAGCGACACACCCAGGTTCGGCCGCGACAGCGTCAACTTTGTGCTGCTGAACGCCGGCGAGCGCTCGCTGGCCATCGACCTGAAGCACACCGCCGGCCGGCAAGACGCCCTCGCGTTGATCTGCAGCGCCGACGTGCTGATCGAGCAGTTTCGCCCCGGCGTGATGGACCGGCTGGGCCTGGGCTGGGATGCGATGCAAGCGCTGAACCCGCGCCTGATCTACTGCGCGATCATCGGCTGGGGCCAGCACGGCCCGTTGGCCAACGTGGCCGCGCACGACCTGAACTACCAGGCGGAGTCCGGCCTGCTGGGCCTGGCGGCCGGCGCCGATGGCGCGCCGGTGCTGCCCAGCGCGCTGATCGCCGACATCGCTGGCGGCGCCTGGCCGGCGGTGATGAACATCCTGCTGGCGCTGCGCGCGGGATGCCGGCGGCCAGGGCCGATACCTGGACATTGCAATGGCCGACAACCTGTTCAGCTTCATGTACTGGGGCCTGGGCAACGGCTTTGCGGCCGGCCAGTGGCCAACACCTGGTGGCGACCTGGTGACCGGCGGCACACCGCGCTACCAGATCTACCGCACGGCCGACGGCCGCTACCTGGCGGCCGCGCCGCTGGAGCCCAGGTTCTGGGCCAACTTCCTGCGTGTGCTCGAGGCACCCCAACTGCTGACCGACGCGGCCGACCCCGCCGGCACCCGGCAGGCCGTGGCGGCGCTGATCGCCCAGCGAACGGCCGAACACTGGCCGCAGCGCTTTGCCGGCGTGGATGCCTGCGTGACGGTGGTGCGCACGCTGCAAGAGGCGGTGGCCAGCCCGCACTTCCGGGCCCGCGGCTTGTTTGCCAATACGCTGTTGGCCGACGACGGCGCGGTGATGCCGGCGCTGCCGCTGCCGATCGCGCCGGCGCTGCGGGTGGGCGCGGTGGGTGCGGTGGGTGCGGTGGGCATGGCGCCGGGCTTGGGTGAGGCCAACGATATGGCGCTCAGGCTGCAGGTGCCGATGGCAGTTGGTGAGCACCCGTGACCCCCGGGGACACGATCTGTCTCTGGTACGGCGGCACCGCCCGGGAGGCCGCGCAGTTCCATGCCGAGACCTTCCCGGACAGCGCGATCGCTGCAGTCCAGCGTGCGCCCGGCGACTAGTCCAGTGAAACGGAGAAATCGGATGTACGCAGGCGGCTGGCAGGGCGGGCGG
>JANOBL010000245.1:0-1752 GCA_031411635.1 Betaproteobacteria bacterium | reverse complement strand
CACTCGGCGCGGTGACAAACACCGTCGTGCCACCCAGGGCAAAAGCCCGCTGCACGTTGGCCGATTGGCAGGCTTTGCCGATCAGCGCGTGCAGGCGTTGCAGCACCGCAGCCGGCGTGCGCGCCGGTGCGTAGGCGGCCGCCCAGTAGGGCAGCTCTACCCCTTTGATGCCAGCCTCGGCAAAGGTGGGCACCTCGGGCGCCAGCGGTGAGCGCTGGGCGTCGGCCACCGCCAGCGCGCGCAGCTTGCCTTGCTTGACGTAGACCATCGTGCTCAGGTCGATAAACAACAGGTCGATGCGGCCTTCCAGCAAATCCGGCAGGGCCTGGTAGCCGGCCTTGTAGGGCACGCCGGCCAGGTGAATGCCGGTGGATTGCTGCAGCACCTCGGCCGGCAAACGGCTGGTGGTGCTGGTGTAGCCAAAGCTCAAATGGCCTGGGCGCTCGCGCGCGGCGGCCAGCAGGCCGGCGGCATCCGGCGTGGCCCAGCGCCAAGGGTGGGCGTACAGGATCATCGGGCCCTTGGCCAGCCTGGTGATCGGCGCAAAGTCGGCCACCGGGTCATACGACAGTTGCTTGAAGGTGTGGGGGTTGGACGTGAAAGCCACGTTGCCGCTGACCAGCACGGTGTGGCCATCGGGCGTGGCACGGGCCACCGTCTGCGCAGCCAGGATCGAGCTGGCGCCGGGCTTGTTGTCGACGATCACCGCCTGCCCGGTGTCGTGGGCCATCTCCTGCGCCACTGCCCGCACCAGGGCGTCGGGGGCCGAGCCGGCGGCAAACGGCACCACCAGCGTGATGGCCTTGCTGGGGAAGGGTTGAGGCTGCGCGGATACCGCGCCGCTGGCCAGCCCGGCGCCGGCCAGAACCAAACACAAGATCAAGGGGCGGCGCTGCATGTTGGCGCCAGGTTGCTCAAAGTGATCTTGCAATGATCTCTTTCATGATCTCGGATGTGCCGCCGTAGATGCGCCCCACCCGCGCATCCACCCAGGCGCGTGACACCTTGTACTCGCTCATGAGCGCCCCCAGGCCGACGACATGCGTCGTCCGCCCCCGAGGGGGTTGAGCAAAGTGGCCAAGCAACATTTGCTCAAGAAGCCGTAGCCGCCGTGCAGTTGCAGCAACTCGTCCAGGATCTTGCCCTGCATCCCCGAGCCCAGCAGCTTGCAAATCGCGCCCACCTCGGCCGTCAGTTCACCACGCATGGCCTTGGCCAGGCAATCGTCAACAAACACCCGCAGCATCGTGGTCTGGACCTTGCACTCGGCCAGCTTGAATTTGGTGTTCTGGAAGTCGAACACGCTCTGGCCAAACACCTTGCGCTCACGCGTGTAGGCAATGGTCTCGTCCAGCAGCGCCTCGATGCACGCAGCGGCGCGGATGCCGATGATGGTGCGCTCCCAGGCCAACTGGTGGGTCAGGTATTTGAAGCCCTCGCCCTCGGCGCCCAGGCGGTTGGCGGCGGGCACCCGCACGTTGTCGAAGAACAGCTCCGAGGTGTCCTGCCCCTTCGGGCCGATCTTCTCCAGCCGGCGGCCTTTGCTGAATCCTGGTCGGTCTTCTTCCACGCGGATCAGCGTCTTTTTTTGTCGGCCGCATCCAGCTTGGTGGCGGTGACCATCAGCCGGGCGTTGCCGCCGTTGGTGATGAAGGTCTTCTGGCCGTTGACGACATAGTCGTCACCCTGGTCGTCGCTGACGCGCCGGGCGGTGGTGCGCATGCCGCGCAGGTCGCTGCCGATGCCGGGCTC
>JANOBL010000244.1:0-4621 GCA_031411635.1 Betaproteobacteria bacterium | reverse complement strand
GCACGAACCGATCAAGTCGCTGAACTGGCCCTCGATGACGATGGGCTTCAAGGTCAAGGACAAGATGCTGATGGACAAGCTCACCGACGGCAAGAAGGTCGAGTTCGAGTTCATGCAGGAAGACAAGGACTACGTCATCACCGGCGTGAAGTGATGCCGGGGGCGCCGCGCCCGGACTTATCAAACACTTGAAAGGAACATCCATGAAACCGAATCTTTTCGCAGCAGCTGCCGTGCTGGCAGCGACGCTTGCTGGCGCTTCCTGGGCGCAAGCCCAGGCCGACATCGGTTCGCGTCCGTCGCAGGCCGCCGCGCCGATGACGCACCTGGCCATCGGCACGGTCAGGAGCATCGACGCCACCGGGAGCGGCGTGACGATCGACCACCAGGCCATCCCGAGCCTGGGCATGCCGGCGATGACGATGCAGTTCCAATTCTCGCCATCGTCCAAGCTCGGCCTGAAGCCCGGGCAGTCCATCGCATTCACATTCACCGCGTCAGCCGACGGACTGACGATCGGTTCGGCGCAGCCGATCCAGGACGCTGGCAATACCGTCGCTCACAGCAGAGCCGCCGCGTCTTCGATTCCGAACATGAATCACTCCGGCATGGCCGGCATGATGGATTCGTGCCAGGAAATGATGCGGGCCAAGCGGTGAGCGATCGCCGGGCGCGGTGCGCATGCCTGGCCAACTTTCGCGGCGAGCCGGACCGCGCCGCCTCGCTCGAGCAATACGCACGGCTGGCGCCTCAGTACGAGGCCTCGACGACGCGGATCCGGGAAGTCCGCTCGCGCGCGCTGGACCTGCTGGCGCTCCAGCCGGGTGAAACCGTGTTCGACGTGGCTTGCGGAGCCGGCGCGATCCTTCGCGAACTGTCCTGGCGCGTGGGTCCGCGCGGGCGCGTGGTGGGCGTCGAACAGAGCCCTGCGATGGCGGCACTTGCCACTCAGGCGTCAGTGGGCTGCGACAACGTGCGCATCCTGTGCGAGCCGGTGGAATCCTTTCGAGCACCGGCGCGGGCCGATGCGGTGATCTTCTGCTACACGCACGACGTGCTTCAGAGCCCGCGGGCGCTGGAGAATCTGTTGGTCCAGGTGCGTCCCGGCGCGCGGGTGAGCGTTGCGGGGCTGTGTCTTCTGCCGCCTTGGGGCACCCCGGTGAACGCCTGGGTGCTCTGGGGGGCAAGGCACTACCTCACCACCTGGCGCGGCTTGCGAGCCCCCTGGATGTCGCTGCTCGACTGGTGTCCGGACCTGCGCATCGTTCATCGCTACCACCTGGGCACGGGTTATCTGGCCGTGGGCACCGTGCGCTCGCGCTGACCTTCATGGAACATACCGCCACCCGCCTGTTGCGCGCGTTGAGTACCACCCCGGAGTTCAACCTGGTCGCGTTCGCGCTGCTCCTTAACCTTCCTTGGGAACTCCTACAGGCACCGCTGTTTGAAGGGATGGCTTCCGCGCACCATTCCGACGTCATTGGCGCGTGCCTGAGAGCCACGCTGGGGGACGCAGTGATCATGTTGCTGGCCCATGCAAGTGTCGCAGCCGTCACGCGGCGGCGCCGCTGGGTGCTCGCGCCGTCCGGACGCGAAGTAGCGGGGTTTGCCGCAGTGGGGGTCGCGATCACAGCCGTGATTGAATGGCTGGCCACGCGGGAGCACTGGGCCCAGACCTGGTCCTATTCGTCTGCGATGCCGGTGATTCCAGGGATCGAGATCGGCCTCTCGCCGCTGCTCCAGTGGGTAGTTATCCCGCCCGTGACGATCTGGTTCGTGCGCCGCCAGTGTGCGGGCCCCGGAGCGGTCGATGAAAAGCACTGACCCTGCGGTGGACTCGCCCCCGAACCGTCGCGCTTTGCTGGCGACCATTGGTGCAGTCGCAACGCTTCCCTTCTTTGCAAGCTGCGCGACACCCGCGCCCCGTGCAGCAGACCGCTTGGGCGAAGCGCTCGAAGAACCGGGGTTCATGGAGCCGCCGCAAGGGACGCAACGCTCCCTGGCGCTGGTGCTCTCCGGAGGTGGAGCGCGCGGGTTCGCACACCTGGGCGTGCTGCGTGTGCTGGAGCGCGAAGGATGGAGACCCGATCTGGTGGTTGGAACCAGCGCCGGGGCCATAGTCGGCGCCATGTATGCATCGGGGCTTTCGGTGGCCGACATTGAAGCCGCTGCCGCGTCGCTGAATTGGAGTGTGCTGTTCGACTTCGACCCTGTCGGGTCGCTGCTTGGTGGAATCGGGCTGGGCATCGTTCCCGGCCAGCAGCTTGAACGGTTCCTGCGCCAGCACCTGCCCGGGCCCATCGAGCGCTTTCCTATTCCCTTCGCCGCGGTCGCCGCCGACATGGAACAAGGCGAAATCGTGGCACTGAATCGAGGCGATGCAGCCCGCGCGGTCCTCGCGTCAAGCGCCGTGCCAGGGCTATATGCGCCAGTGCGGGCGCGCGGCCGGCTGCTGGCCGACGGACAGGTCGTGAGCCCGCTGCCTGTGCTGACGGCGCGCCGCCTCGGCGCTGTGCGCGTGCTTGCCGTTGATGTCGTTTACCCGCCTCAGCATTCTGCGATGACGAACTCAGTTTCGATGTTGTTCCAGTCGATGATCGTTTCAGGGTGGCGCCATGCGCTCGCTGCACGTGCACTCGCGGACCTTGTCATCACCCCGGAAATACGTACCCCTTCACAGCTTGGCTTGGAAAGCCGTGCGTGGGTGACAGAGGCGGGAGAGCGGGCAGCCAACGCAAGGTTGGTCGAACTTCGCGAACTGTTCAAGCGCGCGTAGCGCGGGCCGTCGCGGGACTTGCGAAGCTCGGCACCTGAAATCGGACATGCACATCGCCTCGCGCTGGGCGTCGCTGAGAATCGTGAGCTTCACCCGCATCAGTCGGCCCTGATCGATGCCGAAACCCACGCCCATCCTAGCGATGGGGCCATTGAAGGGACCTTTCTTCCCGGCTCCTCGAGTACCTGCACCTCGGTTTCATCGCCATCAACGACGAACGAATCCAGCAGCGCATTGCGCAGCAAGCTGATCACCGATTGCGTCGCTTGGCATACCCGCACGACTCTGGCGGCCAGCGTGTTGCGCGACAGCTCTGTGCCGCCGAAGCAGCCCAACAGCGCGGCCTGGCGGTACAGCGGCAGCCCGAAATCCGCTCGGGATGGCGTTGCACGACGGCGATGTCGATGCCCTGGAGCAGCCAGTGCAACTGCTCCACCGTCATTGTCGGCACGGTGTCGCGGCTGGCCGGATGAAGCGGTCCTGCTCCAGCGACCAAGCATCACTTCAATGCGAAGCGAACGGTTGCCGGCTTGCCCCCGACCATCACGACGGCCACGGCCTTGGTGCCTGGGCCGACTTTGAAGCTGCCCATGGCTTCAAGCTTGCCGCCCGCAGGCTTTAGCTCGACTTCCTGCTTTTCGGTGCCGGTCAACAGCGTGACCTTCGCGGTGGCCTTTGACAAGTCGGCCGCCTTGCCGTGATCGCGCAGGTGCAGCTGGATCATGGTGGGCTTGGCGACCAATTCGTAGTCCATGTCCTTCACCTCGACCACGACGCCGCCGTGCAGCGGTTTGTGATCGTGTTTGTCGCCAGCGGCAAAGGCCGAGCCGGCCAGGGCCAGAGCGATGGAGACAACGAAAGCTTGGGTCTTCATGAGAGTCCTTTCGGGGGCGGTTGGTGAGGGTGGGAACACGGGGATCGATCAAAGCGCCTCGGAGTCCTTGTCGTCCATCAGCGCTTCGGCCGGCTTGCGGCCGAAGAGCCAGAACATCGCGGGGGTGAGGAAGGTGTCGAGCAAGGTTGAACTGATGAGGCCGGAGAAGATCACCACGGCCACCGGGTGCAGCACCTCGGTGCCGGGCTGCTCGGCTTCGAACAGCAGCGGGGCCAGCGCGAAGGCCGTGACCAGCGCCGTCATCAGCACCGGGCTCAGGCGTTCCAGCGAGCCGCGCATGATCATCTTCTGGTCGAAGGTCTCACCCTCGAAGCGCATCAGGTTGATGTAGTGGCTGACCTTCAAGATGCCGTTGCGCACCGAGATGCCGGCCAGGGTGATGAAGCCGACGAGTGCCGCCACCGACAGCGGTTGGCCGGACAGCCACAGGCCGATCACCGCCCCCACCAGAGCGAGCGGGATGTTCACCATGATCAGCGCCGACAGCACCGCCGACTTGTAGCGGCTGTAGAGCACCACGAACATGAGCGTCAGCGACACGATGGACAGCAGGCCGACCAGGCGCGAGGCTTCCTCTTGCGCCTGGAACTGCCCGCCCAGGGTGATGAAGTAGCCCTCGGGCAGCTTCGTTTCGGCGACCACTCGGCGGATGTCGGCCACGATCTCCGACAGCGCGCGGCCCGACGCGTTGGCCGACAGCACGATGCGCCGCTTGCCGTCGTCGCGGCTGATCTGGTTCGGGCCGTCGCCGTCCTCGATGCTGGCAATCTTCGACAGCGGTATGCGGCCGTTTGGCGTCTCGATCAGGATCTGTCCCAGGCCTGCCACCGACCGCGCTGATTCGGGCAGCTTCACGACCAGCGCGAAGCGCCGGCTGCCCTCGACGATCTGGGTGACCTTCTCGCCCTCGACCAACGCTTGCAGAGCATTCAGCACCTGCGGCGCCGGCA
>JANOBL010000243.1:0-3452 GCA_031411635.1 Betaproteobacteria bacterium | reverse complement strand
TCTCCGGCGTGGCGGCCTACATCAAGGCCGTGCGCCCGGAAATCAAGGTCATCGGTGTGCAGACCAAGGATTCCGACGCGATGCTGCGCTCGGTGCGTGCCGGCCGCCGTGTGACGCTGCACGACGTGGGCCTGTTCTCCGACGGCACCGCGGTCAAGCTCGTCGGCGAGGAGACCTTCCGGCTCACCCGCAAGCTGGTGGACGATTTTGTGGTGGTGGACACCGACGAAGTCTGCGCCGCGATCAAGGATGTGTTCCAGGACACCCGCAGCATCCTGGAGCCGTCCGGCGCGCTGGGGGTGGCGGCCATCAAGCAATACAGCGCGCTGCACAAGCTCAAGGGCCTGACGATGGTGGCGATCACCTGTGGCGCCAACATGAACTTCGACCGCCTGCGCTTTGTCGCCGAGCGGGCCGAGTTTGGTGAGCAGCGTGAGGCCTTGTTTGCACTGACCATGCCCGAAGAGCGCGGCTCGTTCAAGCGTTTTTGTGAGTTGATCGGGCCACGCGCCGTCACCGAGTTCAACTACCGCATCTCCGACGCCAGCCAGGCCCATGTGTTTGTCGGCGTGGCGATCAGCAAGCGCGACGAGGCCGACAAGATAGAACGCAACTTCGTGCGCCACGGCTTTGCCACGGTCAACCTGACCGATGACGAACTGGCCAAGGAGCATGTGCGCCACATGGTGGGCGGGCGCTCCGCACTGGCCGCCGACGAGCGGTTGTTCCGCTTTGTTTTTCCGGAGCGGCCCGGTGCGCTGATGCGTTTTTTGTCCAGCCTGCACCCGGGCTGGAACGTCAGCCTGTTCCACTACCGCAACCAGGGTGCGGACCACGGCCGCATCCTGGTGGGCATCCAGGTGCCCAAGGGCGATGGCAAGGCGTTCACGGCTTTTATCGATGCGCTGGCCTACCCGTGTATCGAAGAGACCGGCAATCCGGTGTATCAGTTGTTCCTGCGCTGAACCGGCTTGCCTACACTGGGCCCCATGTCGCTGATCGCCCCCACCTCCAATACGCTGCTTGAACAGGCGCTGGTCAGCAAGCTGCACCAGCGTGACCCGTCCCAGGGCGGCTTGGGCGAGCTGGAGCCGGTGGCCGTGCGGCTGGGCTTGCTGCAGCACTCATTGAAACCCCGGTTTCGCGAGCCTCAGTTGGTGATCTTTGCCGCCGACCATGGCCTGGCGGTGGACGGCATCCACGCCGCGCCCGGCGCGCAGACCGACGAGATGGTGCGGCAAATCCTGGGTGGCAGGCAGCCGGTGTCGGTGTTTGCGCGCCTGCAGGGCATGAGCTTGTCGGTGGTGGATTGCGGCATCGCCAACAAGCTGCCACCGCAAGAGCACCTGATCCAACGCAAGATTGCACATGGCACCCGCAACTCACGGGTTGGCAGCGCGATGAGCCTGGAGCAGGCGCATGCGGCGATCCGCGCCGGCATGGAGATCGGCGACAGCCTGCGTGGCAATCTGCTGGCCTGCGCCGGGCTGGGCGTTGGATCGCATGAAAGCGCGGCGCTGGTGTTGTCGCGGCTGACCGAAACCCCGGTGCGCGAGCTGATGGTCAGCGGCCCGCAGATGAACCCCGAGCTGATGACGCACCTGCTGGCGGTGGTACAGGCTGCCCAAGGCCGGCACCGCGAGGTGACGGATGCGGTGGAGGTGCTGGCAGCGTTTGGTGGCTTCGAAACCGCCGTGATGGTGGGTGCGATGCTGGTGGCCGCCAGCAAACGCCACCTGATCATGGTGGACGGCATCACGGCCTGCGCAGCGCTGCTGGTGGCCTCGCGCATTGCCGAATCGGTGATCGATTACTGCGTCTTCTGCCGCAGCCAGACACACCAGGGCCTGGACCGGGCGCTGTCCTTGTTCCAGGCCAGTGCCTTGCTGGAATTGGGCCTGGACGCCACCGATGGCACCGGGGCTTGCCTGTGTTTGCCGCTGGTGACCAGCGCTGCCGCGCTGCTGACAGAAATGAGCGATGGTGACGACGGGCCGTCACAGCCGGCGGGCATCGACCCACCGGTGATCCAGAGCCTGTACGACCCGAACAACCCCACGGTGCCCGGTCTGCCCTAGCACCTTGCCGGAGCGGCAACAAAAACGGCCACCCAGAGGTGGCCGTTTTACATCAGCGCGGCGATCTCAGGCCGAGAAGCTGGACCCACAACCACAGGTGGTGGTGGCATTCGGGTTCTTGATGACGAACTGCGCACCTTGCAGGTCTTCTTTGTAGTCGATCTCGGCGCCGGCCAGGTACTGCAGGCTCATCGCGTCGATCAGCAAGGTGACACCGTTTTTGCTCATCTGCGTGTCATCGTCGTTGACCACCTCATCGAAGGTGAAGCCGTACTGAAAGCCCGAACACCCCCCACCCTGCACAAAGACACGCAGTTTGAGTTCGGGGTTGCCCTCTTCGGCCACCAGATCGGCCACCTTGGCCGCGGCGCTGTCGGTGAACACCAGCGGTGCGGGCATGTCCAGGGTTTCAGCAGCAAAGTTTTCGACAACGGCGTTCATGGTCTCTCCAGCAGGTAAGTCAGGCCTCAATGGTAGGCCTTACATGGGGCCAACACGCCCGGAAGCAACAAAATCTGCTGCGGATAGTCCCACGCCGGGCCTTGACCTTGCGCCGGGCCTGGTTTTGGCCCGATCGTGCCCAGTCGTGGCTAGCGCTTGCTGAACTGCTTGCGACGGCGCGCGCCGTGCAGGCCCACCTTCTTGCGCTCCACCTCGCGGGCATCGCGGGTGACAAAGCCGGCGCGGCTCAGGTCGGGCTTCAGCGTCGCGTCGTAGTCGATCAATGCCCGGGTGATGCCGTGGCGCACTGCGCCGGCCTGACCGGATTCACCACCACCCCGCACATTGACCTTGATGTCAAACGCCATCTCGTTGTTCGTCAGCAGCAGCGGCTGCTTGACGATCATGATCGAGGTCTGGCGGCCGAAATAATCGGTCACCGGCTTGCCGTTGACCATGATCAGGCCTTCGCCGCGCTTCATGAAAACACGCGCCACCGACGATTTGCGGCGACCAGTGCCGTAGTTCCAATTACCGATCATCACCGCTCCTTAGATTTCCAGCGCCTTGGGCGTCTGGGCGGTGTGCGGATGTGATCCACCGGCATACACCTTCAGCTTCTTGATCATCGCGTAGCCCAGCGGGCCCTTGGGCAGCATGCCCTTGACCGCCTTTTCAAGCGCACGGCCGGGATGCTTGGCCTGCATGTCCTTGAACGTCGTGGCATGAATGCCACCCGGGTAGCCTGAATGCCGGTAATAGATCTTGTCTTCGGACTTGTTGCCGGTGACGCGGATCTTGTCGGCATTGACGACGATGATGAAATCACCGGTATCGACGTGAGGCGTGTAAATGGCCTTGTGCTTGCCGCGCAAACGGAGTGCCACTTCGCTGGCAACACGTCCGAGCACCTTGTCGGTGGCATCAAGCACA
>JANOBL010000242.1:0-2649 GCA_031411635.1 Betaproteobacteria bacterium | reverse complement strand
AATTACTGGCTGGACTCAACGATTGATACTTTGCCCGTCTCCAAATCGAGTTCGGTTCGCAGGTGCATTCGCAGGGGAACGGGTTGTGCCCATAACTCACCATTGATTTCGAACACCAACGTGTTTCGACTCATCTCTTCGTCGAACAAAAGCGCCTCGAACTGGCGCACAACCACCAGCGCCTGAGCCTGCTCGAACAGGAAAAGGCCGTCATCGCCGAACGCCAGCGCATCATGAGCGACATGCACGACGGCATCGGCGGCCAGCTGATCTCCACCCTCAGCCTGGTCGAGCATGGCCAAGCCTCGGCCCAGCAAGTGGCCGCAGCGCTGCGCGAATGCCTCGACGATCTGCGGCTGGTGATCGACTCGATCGAGCCGATGGACGACGACCTGCTGCCGGTGCTGGGCAATCTGCGCTACCGCATCGAAGGCCGCCTGAAGCAGCAGGGCATTGCGCTGGACTGGCGGGTGCAGTCCCTGCCCACCCTGCAGGGGCTGACGCCGAGGCATTTGCTGCACATCCTGCGCATCCTGCAGGAGGCCTTCACCAACGTGATCAAGCATGCCCGCGCGACGCGCATCAGCGTCGATGCCGGCGTCGATCAGGGCCGGGTTGCCATCAGCGTGTCAGACGATGGGGCGGGCTTTGCGGCCGATGCGGCCACCGCAGGCCACGGCCTGGCCAATATGGCCGAGCGCGCCCGCGCCATCGGCGGTGAATTGAAGATTCGGCCCTCGGCGCGCGGCACCACGATCCAGCTGCTGCTGCCGGCCGCGTGATCACCGCGCCTCGACCGGGTGCCGCAGTCCGGCGCGGCTCTCGGGTGTACCGGGCCCGGGGTTTGCGATAGGCCAGGGCGCGGTGAGCGGTGACCTAGACTCGCGCATCCCGAAATCGAGGCCCCGGCGCCACAAGCGCCCGGGCTGCCTGAGAACCCTGGAGTGCGCTGCGGATGCTGGCCTATGTGATACGACGCCTGTGGCAGATGGTGCCCACCCTGCTGGGGGTGGTATTGCTGGTGTTCACGCTGTTCCACTTCTTTGGCAGCGACCCGAGCGTGATCCTGGCCGGCCAGAACGCCACGCCCGAGCAGATCATCGCGATCCGCCAGCAGCTCGGCCTGGACCAACCGGCCTATGTGCAGTTCGGCATCTTCTTGAAGCAGATCGCCACCTTTGATTGGGGCCGCAGCTGGGCCACCAATGAGCAGGTCAGCCATCTGTTTGCCACCCGCATGCCGGCCACGCTGACGGTGATGATGCCGATCCTGCTGATCGACACCCTGCTGGCGGTGCCGATCGCCCTGGGCGTGGCCTATGTGCGGGGCTCACTGACTGACCGGGCGCTGATGGTGGCCACCACGGTGGCGCTGTCGATCAGCTTTTTGGTCTACGTGATCATCGGCCAGTATGTGTTTGGCTTCCAGCTCGGCTGGTTTCCGGTGCAGGGCTGGAGCGACAGCCTGGCCACCAATCTGTTCACCTACTCCCCACTGCCGGTGTTGCTGGCGGTGATGGTGGGCGTGTCGCCGCAGACGCGCTTGTACCGCAGCTTTTTTCTCGATGAACTGGGCCACGACTATGTGCGCACCGCGCGTGCCAAGGGCCTGACCGAGCCCACCGTGCTGTTCAAGCATGTGCTGCGCAACGCGATGATCCCGATCCTGACCAACGTGGGGCTGGCGCTGCCGGGCATTTTTGTCGGCTCGTTTTTGATCGAGGTGTTTTTCTCTATCCCCGGCCTGGGGCGCGAGGTGTTGCTGGCGGTGAACCGCAGTGACTATCCGGTGATCCAGGCCGCCACGGTGTATCTGGCAATGCTGACGATGTTGATCAACCTGGTGACCGACCTGCTGTACAAGGTGGTGGACCCCCGGGTGGTGTTGCGGTGAGCGCGGTGTTGCCATCCACTGCGCTGCCGGTGCAGCGGTCTGCCGGCGTCTGGCTCACCGCCTGGCGGCGTTTCAAGAACGACCGTGTCGGCCTGGTCTCGGGCCTGATCGTGATCGCCTTTCTGCTGCTGATCGCCGCTGCTGCGCTGGGCCTGGTGGCCAGCGATTGGCAGCGTGAGCTGGCCGTGCCCAACGCACCACCGACGGTGCTGGGACCGCGCGCCGGCGAAGACGCGGGCACGCTGGCTGGGCTGGAATCCAAGCTGCTGCCGCCAGTTGATCTGACCGACATCGACCCCCTCGCCCCGCGCTACAAAGAGTGGGCCGAGCGCGCCAGCAAGATGCAAACCACCGAGACCGTGAAGGTGCAAACCCTGGCGATGGGCGCCGACCGGCTGGGCCGCGATGTGCTGGCCAAGGCCATCAAGGGCACCGAGATATCGGTCTTTGTCGGCGTGCTGGCTGCGCTGCTGGCCACCTTGATCGGCACCGGCCTGGGCGCGCTGGCCGGCTTCTTCGGCGGCAAGGTGGGCGATTTTCTGGAGTGGCTGTACAACGTGTTCACCGCCATTCCCGACATCCTGCTGATATTTGCCTTTGCAGCGGTGCTGGGGCGGGGCGTGGGCACAGTAGTGCTCATCCTGGGGCTGACCGGCTGGACGGGGCTGTACCGGCAGGTGCGGGCCGAGTTCATCAAACACTCCGGCCGCGAATATGTACGCGCGGCGGAAGCGATAGGCGCCAGCCAGATGAGC
>JANOBL010000241.1:0-3280 GCA_031411635.1 Betaproteobacteria bacterium | reverse complement strand
CCACCAGCGCCGAGGGCACCACCGTGAGCAGCAGTAACCGAACGTAAAGCGCAGACCGCAGCTGTATCATGCGGTCCCGCCCCCCGTAAAGCCGTGTCGTTGGCCCCCTGGCTGGCGGCCAACGAAGGCAGCGCCAGGCCCCGCGCCAGCAAATGCTCGGCCAGCGCCGCCAGATCGGCATGCACCCGGGTGCCGGGCACCTGGTCGGTGATGTTGCGGATCTGCGCCGCATCCAGCGCCGCAGCGCGGCCGGTCAGCACCAGATGCGGCTCACAGCCGGCGGCCAACGCGGCCTGCAAATCGCGCAAGGTGTCGGCCACCATCGGCACATGCTTCAGGTCGATGCCGTAGCGCTTGCCAATCTCGCGCATCAGGCCGGGCAGCGGTTTGCGGCAATCGCAGTGGTCTTCGGGCGTGTGCGGGCAGAAAAACACCGCGTCCAGCCGGCCACCGGCGGCCATCAACTGGCGCAGCATGTGGGCATGCACCGCATTGACCGAGGCCATGTCGATCATGCCCCGGCCAATGCCCGACTGGTTGGTGGCCACCACCGCATGCCAGCCGGCATGGTTGAGCCTGGACACCGCCTCCAGCGCGCCGGGGATTGCAAACCATTCTTCGGGTGCCTTGACATGGTCGTCCCGAAAATCATTCAGGATGCCGTCACGGCCCAGGATCACGAGTTTGACAACGGGTTGCATGGGGATTTCACGAGGCCAGGCGGGCCAGATCGGCCACCCGGTTCATCGAAGCATGCAGCGTGCCCAGCAGCGCCAGCCGGTTGCTGCGCAGCGCGGCGTCATCGGCGTTGACCATCACGGCCTCAAAAAATGCATCCACCGGGGTTTTCAGCGCCGCCAGGGCCTGCAGCGACCCGGTGTAGTCGCCGGCCTCGAAATCGGCGTCGGCGGCCGGGGTGATCGCCGCCAGCGCGGCATGCAAAGCAGCTTCGGCAGGCTCCACCAGCCGGCCAGCGTCTACCGGGGCGCCGGTGGTGGCACCGGATTTTTTCAGGATGTTGCCCACCCGCTTGTTGGCGGCGGCCAGCGCTGCGGCCTCGGGCAGCGCGGCAAAAGCCCGCACCGCCGCCAACCGGCGCGGCACGTCGCCCAGGCGGCTGGGTTGCAGCGCCAGCACGGCATCCACCTGCAATGCGCTGTAGCCCTGCTCACGCAGCATCACCGCCAGCCGGTCGGCAATGAAGGCGGCCAGCGGCGCCGCCACCGGCACCTGGCGGTGCGCCTCGGCAAACACAGTTTCAGCGGCGGCAATCAGCGGGCTGATCGCCAGCGCCAGGTTTTTCTCGATCAGGATGCGGATCACGCCCAGCGCATGGCGGCGCAGCGCAAACGGGTCTTTGTCGCCGGTGGGCAGCGCGCCAATGCCAAACAGGCCGACCAGGGTTTCCAGCTTGTCGGCCAGCGCCAGCACCGTGCCGGTGTGGTTGCGTGGCAGCGCATCGCCGGCAAAACGCGGTTTGTAGTGGTCTTCGATCGCGATCGCCACGCCGTCGCGCAGGCCCTCGTGGCGGGCGTAATAGCCACCCATGATGCCTTGCAGCTCGGGAAACTCGCCCACCATGTCGGTCAGCAAATCGGTCTTGGCCAGCAGCGCCGCTTGCTGCACCTTGCTGTCCAGCACATCAAACTCATCCTTGGCTTCCACGGTGTACGGCAAGGTGGCGCTGCGCAGCTCGTTGACGATGGCATGCGCAATCAAACGCACCCGCTCGGCACGTTCACCCTGGGAGCCAAGCTTGCCGTGGTAGACCATTCGGTCCAAGCCCGCCACGCGTGACTGCAAGGTCTTTTTGCGGTCCTGGTCAAAGAAGAACTTGGCATCTGCCAGGCGCGGCCGCACCACACGCTGGTTGCCGGCGATCACCGCGCTGGCATCGGCCGGCCGGATGTTGCTGACCACCAGAAACTGGTGCGTCAGCTTGCCGGCGGCGTCCAGCAGCGGAAAGTACTTCTGGTTGGCCTTCATCGTCAGGATCAGGCACTCGGGCGGCACCGCCAGAAACTCGGGCTCAAACTGGCACAGCAGCACGTTGGGGCGCTCGACCAGCGCGGCCACCTCGTCCAGCAGCGCAAGATCCTCGATCGGGTGCAAGCCCTCGCCTGCGGTGGCAGCCACTGCCGCCAACTGGTGCACGATCTCGGCCCGGCGCGCCTCAAAGCTGGCGATCACCGCGCCCTCATCGGCAAGCTGCCTGGCATAGCTGTCGGCGTGCTGAAGCTGGATTGGGCTGACCACCGCCTCAAAGCGGTGGCCCTGGGTCTGCCGACCTGCCGTCAAACCCAGCGCGGTGACCACCACGACCTGGTCGCCATGCAACGCCACCAGGCCATGCGCCGGCCGCACAAAGTGCACGGTTTGCCAGCCGTCGGCCAACTGGTAGCCCATCAGCTTGGGGACCGGCAGCTTGGCCAGTGTCTCGGCCAGCGCTCTTTGCAGGCCCTGGTCCAGCATCGCGCCGGGCACGCTGCTGTCCAGAAACAGCGCCTCGGCCTTGCCATCCGGCGCGCGTTTGAGCTGCGGCAACACCTCGGGCCCGGCGCCCATCGCGGCCAGTTTTTTCAGCAGCGCCGGGGTGGGCCGGCCAGCCGCATCCAGCGCCACACTGACCGGCATCAGCTTTTGCTGCACCTGGCGATCGGCGGCGGCGCTGGCCACGGCCGTGACATGCACCGCCAGCCGGCGCGGCGATGCAAACGACGTGACTACCGCATCAGCCGCCGCCAGCCCTTGCGCTTGCAGCGAGCCGGCCAAGCCGACAGCAAACGCCTGGCCCAGCTTCTTCAAAGCCTTGGGCGGCAGTTCTTCCACCAACAGTTCCACCAACAGGTTGTTCATCGGGGTGGTCATCGCTCAGGCGGCTTTCTTCTGCGCCAGGCTGGCGGCAACTTCATCGGCCCAGGCTTTGGGCGCCATCGGAAAGCCCAGCCGGGCCCGGCTGTCCAGATAACTTTGCGCCACCGCACGCGCCAGGTTGCGGATGCGGCCGATATACGCAGCACGCTCGGTGACGCTGATGGCACCCCGCGCATCCAGCAAATTGAAACTGTGGCCGGCCTTCAGCAACTGCTCATACGCCGGCAGCGCCAGGTGCTGGCCCATCAGGTGCTGGCTTTGTTTTTCGTGCGCGGCAAAGGCTGACAACAAAAAGTCCACATCGCTGTGCTCAAAGTTGTAGGTGCTTTGCTCCACCTCGTTCTGGTGGAACACATCGCCATAGGTCAATCGGCTCCCTGACCCACCGCTTCGCGCTGGGTCACCC
>JANOBL010000240.1:0-7455 GCA_031411635.1 Betaproteobacteria bacterium | reverse complement strand
GGACTACGTCTACTTCATGCGCCGTGAAGGCACCCCCGTGCTCGGCGTGCCGTTTGTGTGGGTCTTCCTGCCCTTCGTGCTGCTGATCGCGGCGCTGGTCGTGCGCAGCGCCATCGGCGTGTGGCGTGCCTGGCGCGGGCTGGACCTGGAAGACGCCGCGGTGCCCGCTTCATGAACGCCGGCCTCTGGGCCTTGGGCGGCGTGCTGCTGGCCGGCATGCTGCTGCGCATGCCGATCGGCTTTTCGATGATCGCCGCGGGCATCGCCTACCTGGTCGTGAAGGGGCAAGACCTGGGCCTGGCAGCCGAGCAGGTGAGCAACGGCCTGTACAACAGCTATGTGCTGCTGGCGGTGCCGATGTTCGTGCTGGCGGCCAACGTGATGAACGCCGGCACCGTCAGCGAGCGCATCTTTGACTTTTGCCGCATCCTGGTGGGGCGCTTGCGTGGTGGGCTGGCCCAGGTGGACATCCTCGTCAGCGTGATCTTCAGCGGCATGAGTGGCAGCGCGATTGCCGACGCCGCCGGCCCGGGCCTGGTGACGATCCGCCAGATGCTGAAAAAACCCGAGTACAGCCCGGGTTTTGCCGGCGCGGTGGTGGTGGCCAGCGCCACCTTGGGGCCGATGATCCCGCCGTCGATTCCGATGGTGATCTACGGCCTGGTGTCGGGTGCGTCGGTGGGTGCGCTGTTTCTCGGCGGCGTGGTGCCGGGATTCATGATGGCGCTGCTGATGATGGCCGTGGTGCAGGTGATCGCCACCCGGCGCAACATGCCGCGCGAAGAACCGGTGCCTTTGGCTGAATGGCCCAATATCCTGTTCCGCGGTGCGCTGCCGCTGTCGATGCCCATCGTGCTGCTGGGCGGCATCTACTCCGGCGCATTCACGCCCACCGAGGCGGCGGCCGTGGCCGCGCTGCATGCGCTGATCCTGGCCGGTGTGGTCTACCGTGCGCTGTCCTGGCGCACGCTGTACGGCGTGCTGCTGGAGTCCACCCGGTCCAGCGCGGTGATCACCTTGATCCTGGCCGGCTCGTTCATCCTGAACTACGCCTTTACCGCCGAGGGCGTGCCGCAGGCGATGGCGGCCTGGGTCGATGCGATGCAGTTGTCGCGGCTGCAGTTTTTGCTGCTGGTCAATCTGATGTTCCTGGTGCTGGGCTGTTTTCTGGATGTGTCGGTGCTGCTGCTGGTGTTTGTGCCGATGCTGCTGCCGGCGGTCAAGGCCTTGGGCATCGACCTGGTTCACTTCGGTGTGCTGGTGGTGCTGAACATGATGATCGGGCTGATCCACCCGCCGTTTGGCATGCTGTTGTTCGTCACCAAGGCGCTGACCGGCATCCCGATCGGCGCGATGATGAAGGAGGGCTGGATGTTCATCGTGATGCTGCTGGCGCTGCTGATCGCGATGACGGTGTTTCCACAGATCGTGCTGTGGCTGCCGCAGACCATGGGCTATGGCCTGGCCAAGTGAGGGATTGAATTGCCGCGTCAGCGCGGATCGGCCATCAAGTGCAGCGCCAGCGCATGCCAGGCCGGCAGTGAGCTGGCATCGTTGGCATCATTGGCGGCCATCGGGTGGGATGCAAAACGCGCCACCACCATGCCGGCCGCCGGGTCGATGTACAGCGCCTGGCCGTGCACACCCCGGGCCATCAATGCACCATGTGGGTTGTGCGTGGCCCACCACATGTTGCGGTAAGTCCAACCCGGCTGCGGCGGTGGATCGGTGGGGCCAAAGTGCGCTGGGTTGTCACCACGCCGCAGGTCGTCCACCACGCCACGGGGCAGGATTTGTTGTCCATTGAAGAACCCGTTGCGGCGCACCATCTCGCCCAGCCGCGCCAAGTCGCGCAGCGTGCTGTTCAGGCCGCCGCCGGCAAACTCGGTGCCAGTGCTGTCCACCGTGAAATAAGCGTCCTGCTCGGCGCCCAGTGGCTGCCACAGGCGCTGGGCCAGCAACTCGCTCAGGCCGAGGCCGGTGGCGCGCTGCATCACCCAGGCCAAGGCATCGGTGTTGATGGTCTTGTAGGCAAAGCATTCACCGTGCTGGCCTTGTTTTTGCACCGTGGGCAGGTACTCGCAAAAGCTGGCCGGGCCGGGGTAGCCGGGTGGCCTGGGCAGCATGCCGCCGGCCAGCAGATGGGCCCAGATCTCGGCCATGGGGTTGCTGTAGTCCTCGGAGTAGCGCAGCCCCGTGCGCATGTCCAGCAACTGGCGCAGGCTGGCGTCGCCCAGGCCGCTGTGGGCCAGCTCGGGCACATAACTTGATGTCGACGCGTTTTCATCCAGCCGGCCCTCGGCCAGCAGTGTGGCGCCCAGCAGGCCCAGCACGCTTTTGCTCAGGCTCATCGTGATGTGCGCCCGCTCGGCTTGCAGCGCGCCCAGGTAGCGCTCGTAGACGATGCGGCCCTGGTGCAGCACCACGATGCCGTCGGTGTAGTTGCGGGCCAGCGATTCGGCCCAGCGCATCGCCGCGCCGCCGCCCAGCGGCACAAAGCGCAGGCCGTCGATGTCGTCGCGCTCGGCGCGTGGCAGGGCACTCACCGGGCCGGTGCCACGCGCCACCGCCCGGGTGGGCACCAGCTCGCGGAAGTGGCAAAAGCTCCAGCGCAACTGCGGAAACTGGTAGGCGCTGCCATCGGCAAAGCGGATCACCCGGTGGGCCGGCGGCGGTGAGCCCTGCATCCAGCCCAGCCGGATCGGATCGCTGGCATGGGCGTCCGGGATGGCAAAGCTGGCAAGGGCGCGGTGCAGGGCGGCAGGGGCATTCATCGGCGGTGTCCGGTGGCTGGGCGACATCGGACTATCGGCAAGACCGCGCCGGGCTTGAGTCGGTGGGCCAGCATGGACTTGGGCTGTTCAAGTTTTACATTGCATTTTGATCATCAAGAGATCAAAATACAATGATGTTTTTGCGAGAGTTGCAAGCCCTGATCGAGCGCCGCCTGGCCCAATCGCCGGCCGTGGCCTTGCTCGGCCCACGCCAGGTGGGCAAAACCACCTTGGCCCAGGCGGTGGCCGCCAGCCACCCGGGTGCGCTGCTGCTGGACATGGAGCGTGAGTCCGACCGCGCGGCAGTCTCGCGGCCCGAGCTGTTTTTTCCTCTGCAGCGGGATCGGCTGGTGGTGCTGGACGAGGTGCAGCATGCGCCGCAAATTTTTAGCGCGCTGCGGCCCGAGATCGATGCCGACCGGCGGCCCGGACGCTTCTTGCTACTGGGCTCGGCGTCGGGTGATTTGCTGCAGCAGTCGGCCGAGTCGCTGGCCGGGCGCATCGCCTACCTGGAGTTGACACCGCTGCTGGTGGCCGAGCTGCAGCCTGAGCTGCCCACGGTGCAAACCCTGTGGCTGCGCGGCGGCTACCCACGCAGCCTGCTGGCGATTGACGACGAATCGGCCTTCGAGTGGCGGCAGGATTTCATCAAGACCTTCCTGCAGCGCGACCTGCCAGCGCTGGGCGTGCGGGTGCCGGCCGAGACGCTGCGCCGCTTCTGGACCATGTTGGCGCACCTGCAGGGCCAACTCTTCAACGCCTCGCAATTGGGCCTGGCGCTGGGCGGAGCCTCACACGCCACCGCCGGCCGTTACCTGGATACGCTGGTGGATACGCTGATGGTGCGCCGGCTGCCGCCGCATCTGGTCAATGTGGGCAAGCGCCTGGTCAAGTCGCCCAAGATCTATGTGCGCGACAGCGGCTTGCTGCATGCGCTGCTGGGCCTGGCCAGCGTGCGTGATCTGCAAGGCCATCCGGTGGCCGGCGCGTCCTGGGAGGGCCTGGTGGTTGAGCAGGTGGCGGCCGCGCTGCCGGCCGACGCCCAGCTCGGCTTTTACCGCACGGCAGCGGGCACCGAGCTGGACCTGGTGGTCGAGCACCGGGGCCGCAAGCTGGGGCTGGAGATCAAGTTCTCGTCGGCGCCCAAGCCGATGAAGGGCTTCTGGCAGGCGCTGCAGGATCTGCAGATCAGCACCGCCTATGTGGTGGCGCCGGTGGCCTTGCGCTATCCGTTGGCAGCCGGGGTGGACGTGGTGCCGGTGTGGCAGGTGGCGGGCCTGCTGGCCGCCTGGGCCCAGGCTTGAGCACGCGGTGGCGTTGACGGCATAACAGGCCGGGTTGATGGCCGGGTTGATGGCAGTGTTGGGGCCGCGCCCAAGCCCCGACAATCTTTGGATGCGCACGCTGCCCACATCACCCGCCCAACCCGATTCGCGCCAGGCCTGGTGGCGCCTGGCCGCCACCTTGCTGCTGATGACTATCGGCTCGGCCGGCATGTACGTGGTGTCGGTGATGCTGCCGGCGGTGCAGGCCGAGTTTGGCGTCAGCCGGGCCCAGGCCTCGCTGCCCTATACCTTGCTGATGATCGGCTTTGGCCTGGGCTGCGTGCTGATGGGCAGGCTGGCCGATCGCTTTGGCATCGTGCCGGTGATCTTGCTGGGCGCTGTCAGCCTGGGCCTGGGATTTGTGGCCTGCGGCTGGGTGGGCAGCGTCACCAGCTATGCCGTGGTGCAGGGCTTGCTGGTGGGCTTGTTTGGCAGCAGCGCCACTTTTGTGCCGCTGGTGGCCGATACCTCGCTGTGGTTTGTCAAGCGGCGTGGCATTGCGGTGGCGGTGTGTGCCAGCGGCAACTATCTGGCCGGTGCCATCTGGCCGCCGGTGGTGCAGCACTTTGTCGGCACCGTGGGCTGGCGCACCACCTACATCGGCCTGGGGCTGTTCACCTTTGTCAGCATGCTGCTGCTGGCGCTGGCGATGCGGGCCCGCAGCCCGGTGGCACAGACGGCACCGGTCAAGGCCGGCGGCCCGGTGCCGTCGAACCGGCCATTTGGCCTGAGCCTGGGCCAGGCCCAGGGCCTGCTGTGCGTGGCCGGCACCGCCTGTTGCGTGGCGATGGCCATGCCCCAGGTGCACATCGTGGCCTATTGCGGTGACCTGGGCTACGGCGTGGCACGTGGCGCCGAGATGCTGAGCCTGATGCTGGCCTGCGGCATCGTCAGCCGGCTGGTCTCGGGCGCCATCTGCGACCGCATCGGCGGGGTGCGCACCTTGCTGCTGGGCTCGTTTTTGCAGGGCCTGGCGCTGCTGCTGTTCATCCCGTTTGATGGCTTGTTGTCGCTGTACGTGGTGTCGGCGATGTTCGGCCTGTTCCAGGGCGGCATCGTGCCCAGCTACGCGATCATCGTGCGTGAGCACTTTCCACCGGCCGAGGCCGGGGCGCGGGTGGGCTCGGTGATCATGTGCACCTTGTTTGGCATGGCGCTGGGGGGCTGGATGTCGGGCAAGGTGTTTGACCTGACCGGCAGCTACCACGCGGCTTTTATCAACGGTGCGCTGTGGAATGCGCTGAACCTGAGCGTGGCGCTGTTTTTGCTGTGGCGGCTGCGCCTGGGCCCGGGCGGCCTGCGCCAGCACGGCCCGGCGGCGGTATGAGCACAACGCCGTCCAGGCCCGGCCACATGCTGGCGGGGCCGGAAATCCGGCAGCAGATTCAGTTTGTGCGCTGGGACAATGGCACGCCGCTGGCCTGGGCCCGCCATGGCCGGGGCCCGGCGTTGCTGCGCGTGGGCCAGTGGTTGACCCATGTGCGGGACGATCCGGTGTCGCCGATCTGGCGGCCCTGGCTGCAGCGGCTGGGCCGCGAGCTCACGCTGCTGCGCTACGACGAGCGTGGCTGCGGCTTGTCGGGCGCCGACGAGACGCCGCCGGGCCTGGAAGCAAGTGTCGAAGAGCTGTGCGCCGTGGTGCAGGCCACCGGCCTGGCCCCAGTGGCGCTGCTGGGCATCTCGGGCTCGGCGCCGGCGGCGGTGGCGTTTGCTGCACGCTATCCGCAACAGGTGTCCAGGCTGGTGCTGCTCAGTGGTTACACCCACGGTCTGATGCACCGCAACCCCACGCCTGCCGTGGTGGCCTACCAGGAGGCGGTGGCCACCTTGTTTGAGCTGGGCTGGGGCAAGGCCGATGCGCCGGTGCAGCAGTTTTTTGCGGTCCAGATGCTGCCCGATGCAACACCCGAGCAGGCGCTGGCGCTGGTTGAGCAGCAGCGGCTGTGCTGCGACGGCAAGCGGGCGGCGGCGTTGTTGCGCGCCCGCACCTGGGTGGATGTGCGCGCCGAATGTGCCCAGGTGCGTTGCCCCACGCTGGTATTGCACGGCGAAGGCGATGGCATGGTGCCGCTGGCGATGGGCCAGGCGCTGGCGGCGGCAGTGCCCGGCGCGCGGCTGGTCACGCTGGCCACCCGCAACCATGTGCCGCTGCCCGGCGAGCCGGCTTTTGAGCAATTTTGCGATGCGGTGGGCGCCTTTTTGCGCCAACGGCCGGATGCCGATGACAAGGCCGCCGCGCTCACCACGCGCGAGCGCAATTTGCTGGCCCTGGTTGCCTGTGGGCTGGACAACCACCAGATTGCCGCGCAACTGGCGCTGTCGCAAAAAACCGTGCGCAATGCGGTGTCGCGGCTCTACCGCACGCTGGGCGTGGAGGGCCGCGCGCAGGCCATGGTGCGCGCCCGCGACCTGGGCTATTGAGCCTGGCCTGGGACTGGCGTCACTGGCCACCGGCCTGCAAGCCCGGTTGCGGGACACCGGTCACAGCGCCAAGCCGGCCGCACCTGGGCCCAATCGATACACCATCCAACCCGGTATCGAAGGAGACTGCCATGGTCCTGCCCCCCGTCTTGAAAACCCCGCTGCTGCTTGCCGCACTGTGCTTGGCCACCGCGGCGGCCCAGGCCAGCCAGACACTGGCGTTTGCCGGCCACTTCGAGGGCAGCACCCAGATCATCGAGGTGATTGATCCGGCGCTGCCGGTGCTGCGGTTTGCCACCGAGGCGGTGGGCACCGGCAGCCTGGGCCTGGTGGGTTACCGGTCCACCGATGTGGTGGACATGTCCACCGGCCAGGGCAGCGGCAGCAACCGCTTCAGCACAGCGGCGGGTGACGAGCTGCTGGGCAGCTTTGCGGTGCAGGTGTTGCCGGTGTCGCCGGGCGTGGTCGATCTGCTGGGCACGCTGGTGTTCAGCGGCGGCACCGGCTTGTTTGCTGGCGCCAGCGGCGCTGCCAGCTTTGTCGGCCATGGCCAGTTCATCAGCGCCAGCACCGCCTTGTCGAGCTTTGATTTCACAGGCACGGTCACGGTGGTGCCCGAGCCCCAGGCCGCCGCGCTGATGCTGGCCGGGCTGCTGGGCGGCGCAGCCTGGCGCTGCCGTCACCGCCGTGCCGCCAGCCGGGCTGTGCAGGCAGAATCAGCGGCCCATGACGCGCCTGAAAAACAAGACATTGCCCACCCGGACCGCATGGCCAGGGGATAGGAGGTGGCTGTGCTTGTTGCTGACCGCGCTGCTGCTGGCCCAAGCCGCCGCAGCGCAGCGCCCGGGTGACGAGGCGGCTGCCATCACCGCAGCCCGCTTGTTGCCAGGCGAGCGCTTGCCACTGGACGGCAGCTTGTCCCACCCGGCCTGGCA
>JANOBL010000239.1:0-4090 GCA_031411635.1 Betaproteobacteria bacterium | reverse complement strand
ATCGGCTGCTGCGCTACGACGAACGCGGCTGCGGCCTGTCCGATTGGCTGGTGGAGGATCTCAGCTTCGGAAGCTGGGTGCGTGATCTGGAGGCGGTGGCCGACGAGGCCGGTGCTTAGCGTTTTGCCTTGTTGGGCATCTCGCAAGGGGCATCGATCGCGATTGCCTATGCCGTGCGCCACCCCGAGCGCATCACCCACCTGGTGCTGCAAGGGGGTTATGCACGCGGCCGGCTGGTGCGCAGCAATACACGCCAGCAGGCCGAAGAGGCCGAGATGATGTGCCGGCTGGCGGAGATCGGCTGGGGCCGGGCAGACCCGTCGTTCCGGCAGTTTTTCACCATCCAGTTCATCCCGGGTGGGTCGCTTGAGCAGCATGCCTGGTTCAACGAGTTGGAGCGTGTCTCCACCTCGCCGGCCAACGCCGCGCGCTTCATGCGCGAGTTCAGCACCATCGACGTTAGCGATTTGCTGCCGCGTGTGCGCTGCCCAACCCTGGTGCTGCAAAGCCGCGACGACCGGCGCGTGCCGTTTGACGAAGTCCGCTTGCTGGCGATGCAGATCCCGGGCGCCA
This sequence comes from Betaproteobacteria bacterium, assembly GCA_031411635.1. Taxonomy (GTDB): domain Bacteria; phylum Pseudomonadota; class Gammaproteobacteria; order Burkholderiales; family Burkholderiaceae_C; genus Pseudaquabacterium. Next base: position 3,517 of record JANOBL010000239.1, on the reverse strand, counting down.
CGCTGGTGACGCTGGACAGCAGCAACCACCCGCTGCTGGAGGACGAAGCGGGTTGGGCGATTGCACGCGAGGCCATCGAGCAGTTTTTGCCGGGTGTTGGCACCGTGCTGGACGGCAGCCCGCTGGCAAGCCTGACGCCGCGTTTGCGCGAGTTGCCGGAACTGCTGGCGCAGGGCCGTGACAACGCGCAGATCGCCGCCGTGATGGGTTTGTCTGAAAAGACAGTGCGCAACCAGGTGTCGATGCTGTTAGACCGCCTGGGCGTGGCGTCCCGGTCCATGGCGATCGTGATGGCGCGAGAGCAAGGGCTGGGCCAAGCCCGGCGTTGATCGCTGCGGTGCCCGGGACTCCGGTCCCGGCTTGGCGCGCACGTGGGGCGCACTCTTGATTTCAACCTCATGCCGCACGACGCCGTCCGGCTTGGCGCGCACGTGGGGCGCACTTGGGGCGATTGGCCGGCACCGCCGGGACAAACAGATGTTTCCGTGGCCAGGTCCAGGCCCCAGCATTTGCTCCACCTGTTGTTGGGCGGGTTGGGCATCACCGCCGCCGCGGTCGGCTACCGCCGTGCACGCCCGGGCGTGCCCTGCGCGGCCACCGGGCGGGCGCGGCCATGACGCCGATCCTGGCGCTGCACCGGGCCTATTGCCTGGTGGTGATGGGCTTCACCGCCTGGGTGGGCTGCTTCGGCTTTTTCTGGCCGCTGGAGATCCAGCGCGCCTTGCCATGGCCGGTGCCGCCGCTGCATGCGCGCATCATCGGCGCGCTGTACCTGTCGGCCACGCTGTTCCTGCTGCTGGCGATGCTGGCGCGCTCGCGCTTGCAGATGCGCACGGTCATCGACATCGCGCTGGTGTGGACCGGTTGGTTGTTGATGATCTCCATCCTGCATTGGCAAAGCTTTGATCCGGCGCGCATTCAAGTGTGGTTCTGGGTGCTGGCCTACCTGGCCTTTCCGCTGGGCGCGCTGTGGCTGCGCCGGGCCGGCCCGCCGCTGGTGGTGCCCGGCAGCGCCTTGATCACCCAGCGCTGGCTGCGGGTCGGTCTTGCAGGGCAGGGCGCTGTACTGGTCTTGCTGGCCGTGCTGATGGGCGTCTTGCCGGCTTGGGTGGCCAGCTTCTGGCCCTGGCCGATATCCAGCTTTCTGGCCCAGATCTACGCCGGCCCGCTTCCCGGAGCAGGTCAACTGGCAGCATCCGCGCATCGCGCTGTCAGCCGTCTTGCTGGCGGCGGTGGCGGTGCTGGGCGCCAGCCTGGTGCGCGGAAGCTGGCGTTGCACGCTTGGCCAGGGTCGGGTCTGCCCGGCGCCTTTGCCTCGGCAAGCAGCCTGAGAGCCTGCCGATGCCTGGACTGGTTGCCTCGGTTTGCTCGCTCAAACCAAGGCAGCACGCAAGGCCGCCAGCAAGCCGTCCGGCACCTCGGCCATCAGGTGGTGGCCGGCGGGCAGATGCACCACCTGGGCTTGCAGCGCGGTGGCGATCTCGCCAGCGCTGCGCGGCGGGGTCATCTGGTCCAAGGTGCCCAGCACCATCGTCACCTGGGCCTTGACGGCAGCGGCGGCTTGCAGCCCGTTGGCATAACGGTCGCAGACGCTGAAGTCATGGTGGAACAGATTGACTTCGCAGCCGGCCGCCGGGTTGGCGGCATGCGGACCGGCCAGCACCCGCCGCATCAGCGCCCGGTTGCTGCCATGCAGCCAGATGCCCGGGCCCGGAAACGACGGCTTGGCCGCCAGCGTGCTGATGGAAAACGCGTTGACCATGTCGATCGCCCGCAGTGGGTCGTCGCGCGCCGTGTCCAGCAAGGCCTGCGACACCTTCATCGGATAGGTGCTGCCCACCATCACCAGCCGGCCTACCAGCGCTGGTGCACGGGCAGCCGCGTCCAGCGCGACCAGCGAGCCCATGCTGTGGCCTACCAGCGTGGCCTGGCCGGGCTGCTGCACACCGGCTGTTGCCAGCAAGCCCAGCAGCCAGTCGGCCGCTGACTCGACCGTGCCCAACACCGGGCCGGCGCTGCGGCCATGGCCGGGCAGATCAACCGCCAGCACGCTGTAACCGTGGTGCGCGCACCAGCGTGCCAGCAAAGTCCAGCCGCTGTGGTCGTGCAAGGCGCCGTGGATGAACACCACGCAGGGCAGCGCAGCGTCAAATACTTTGCCACCTGTGTAGGCATAGGCCTCGGCGTTGTTGACAACCAGTTTCATGCCGCCTTCTCCGCCACCTTCAAGGCCCGCTTCAGGTCATCCATCAGGTCGGCGGCGTCCTCCAGCCCGATCGACAGCCGGATCGTGCCCGGGCCGATGCCGGCCTTGGCCAGCGCGGCATCGTCCATGCGGAAATGCGTGGTCGAGGCCGGGTGGATCACCAGCGACCGGCAATCGCCCACATTGGCCAGGTGCGAGAAGATTTTCAGCGCCTCGATGAAGGCCACGCCCTGGGTGCGTGTGCCCTTCAAATCAAAGCTGAACACCGCGCCACAGCCGCGTGGCAGCAGTTTTTTGGCCAGCGCATGGCTGGGGTGGGAGGCCAACTCGGGGTAGCCCACCCGCGCCACCAGCGGATGCGCGGCCAGCATCGCCACCACTTGCCGGGTGTTGTCCACATGGCGCGCCATGCGCAGCGGCAGGGTTTCAATGCCCTGCAGGATCAGCCAGGCGGTGTGCGGGCTCATGCAAGCGCCAAAGTCGCGCAGGCCCTCGCGCCGGGCGCGCAGCAAAAACGCGCCGACGGGGCTTTCTTCGCTGAACACCATGCCGTGGAAACCCGCGTAGGGCTCGGTCAGCTCGGGAAATTTGCCGGAGCTGTCCCAATCAAAATTACCGCTGTCCACCAGCAGCCCACCCACCACCGTGCCATGGCCGGACAAAAACTTGGTGGCCGAGTGGTAGACCAGGTCGGCGCCGTGATCAAACGGCTTCAGCAGCCAGGGCGGGGTGAAGGTGGCATCCACCAGCAGCGGCAGGCCGGCAGCGTGGGCGATGCTACTGACCGTGGGGATGTCCAGCACATCCAGCCCCGGGTTGCCCAGGGTCTCGCCAAACAGCAGCCGGGTTTCGGGCTTGATCGCGGCGCGCCAGGCGTCCACGTCACCGGGCTTGACGAAGGTGGTGCTGATGCCGAAGCGCGACAGCGTGTAGTGCAGCAGGTTGTGGCTGCCGCCGTACAGCGCCGTGCTGGCGACGATGTGGTGCCCGGCGCCGGCCAGCGTGGCGACGGCCAGGTGCAGCGCCGCCTGGCCGCTGGCGGTGGCGATAGCGCCGATTCCGCCTTCCAGTGCCGCGACCCGCTGCTCCAGCACCGCATTGGTCGGATTGCTGATGCGCGAGTAGACGTGGCCGGACCGCTCGAGGTTGAACAGGGCGGCCGCGTGGTCGCTGGATTCGAAGACGAACGAGGTGCTCAGGTGGATGGGTACAGCCCGCGCGCCGGTGGCGGGGTCGGCGCGATCGCCACCGCCAGCGGCCAGGCGGCGTTGCACCTGGCGATCGCCACGCTGGCCGGCGCGGGCTCGCACA
>JANOBL010000238.1:0-2097 GCA_031411635.1 Betaproteobacteria bacterium | reverse complement strand
TGCGCGGCCTCGTTGACCAGGCTGAAGACCAGGCGCTGCACGATCTCTTCATCGCCGATCTTGCGCGGCGTGATGCCCAGCTCTTTGCGGTGATCGGCCACCATCTGCTCGACCAGCGCGCTGGGGATCGCATCACGCTTGCCGGGTTTGTAGTCGTACCAACCGGCACCGGTTTTCTGGCCAAAGCGGCCCAGCTCACACAGCAGATCGGCGGTTTTGCTGTAGCGCAAATTGGCCTGCTCACCAGCCCGGCGTTTGCGGATGGCCCAGCCGATGTCGTTGCCGGCCAAGTCACCCATGCGGAACGGCCCCATCGCAAAACCGAACTTCTCGACCGCGCGGTCCACCTGGGCCGGCGTACAGCCTTCGTCCAGCAAAAAGCCGGCCTGGCGCGAGTACTGCTCGATCATGCGGTTGCCGATGAAGCCGTCGCAGACACCCGACACCACCGCCGTCTTCTTGATCTTCTTGGCCACGCCCATCACGGTGGCCAGCACATCGTGGGCCGTGGCCTTGCCCCGCACCACCTCCAGCAAGCGCATCACATTGGCCGGGCTGAAGAAATGCATGCCCACCACGTCCTGCGGGCGCTGCGTGAAGCCAGCGATCTTGTCCACATCCAAGGTGGAGGTGTTGGACGCCAGGATCGCGCCCGGCTTGGCAATCGCATCGAGTTGCTTGAAAACAATTTCCTTGACGCCCAGTTCCTCAAACACCGCTTCGATGATCAGGTCGGCATCGGCCAGTGCGTCATAGCTCAGTGTGGTGGAGAGCAATGCCATGCGCTGCTCGTACTTGTCCTGCTTCAACTTGCCCTTCTTGACCTGCGCTTCGTAGTTTTTGCGGATCGTGGCCACGCCGCGCTCCAGCGCCTCGGGCTTCATCTCCAGCATCGTCACCGGCACACCGGCGTTCAAGAAGTTCATCGTGATGCCGCCGCCCATGGTGCCGGCGCCGATCACACCCACCTTGTTGATGGCGCGCTGCGGCGTGCCTTCGGGCACATCGGGGATCTTGCTGGCGGCGCGCTCGCCAAAAAACGCATGGCGCAGCGCCTTGCACTCGGGCGTGATCATCAAGCCCTTGAAGATACGCAGTTCTTCGGCCAGGCCGTCGTCCAGGTTCTTGAACTTCAGCGACGCGGCCACCGCCTCCACGCAGGCAATCGGCGCCGGGAAGTTCTTGCTCATGCCCTTGACAATGTTGCGGGCAAACTGCAGGTAGGCATCGGGGTTGGGGTGCTTGACTTTCAGATCACGCACCGATGGCAGCGGGCGCTTGTCGGCAATGCCCTTGGCAAACGCAATCGCGCCGGTGAGCAAATCGCCTTCGATCATCTGGTCGATCAGTTTTTGTCCGGGCAGGCTGGCCAGCAGTTCGCTCTTCACAGGCTCGCCGCTGACGATCATGTTCAGCGCGGTTTCCACACCCAGCACCCGCGGCAAACGCTGCGTGCCACCGGCACCCGGGATCAGGCCGATCTTGACCTCGGGCAGCGCAATCGCCGCGCCTGGCGAGGCCACACGGTACTGGCAGCCCAGCGCCAACTCCAAGCCACCACCCATGCAGACGGTGTGGATCGCCGCGACGATGGGCTTGGCCGAGGCCTCGGCCAGCTTGATCAGCGTCAGCAGATTGGGCTCGGCCATCGACTTGGGGCTGTCGAACTCGCGGATGTCGGCACCGCCCGAAAACGCCTTGCCGGCGCCGGTCAGCACGATGGCCGTCACGCTGGCATCGGCATTGGCCTGGGTGATGCCATCGGCAATGCTGCGGCGGTTGTCGTAACCCAGGCCGTTGACCGGCGGGTTGATCATCGTGACCACGGCAATGCCGTCGGTGACTTGGTAGCTGGCGCTCATGATGGGCAGACTTTCTTTAAAAAAGCACGATCGTTCGATTCTAGGAATCAAAAAAGGCCGGCGCCTGTCGCTGTTGAGACAAAACCGGCCTGCGGATACTTTGTTGCGGGTAAACCCTTTGAGACGACTACACCTCCAACCACTCCTTGCGCACCTCGGCCGAGGCTTTCAACTCGACCGGCGTGCCCTCGAACACGATCTGGCCATGGCCCATCACCAGGCAGCGCTGCGACAC
>JANOBL010000237.1:0-3129 GCA_031411635.1 Betaproteobacteria bacterium | reverse complement strand
AGCCAAAGCCACCCCGCGTTATCACCTCGTCGGTATTGGCCTTCAACTGGGCCTTGACCTCGGGCGTGCTGATGGCGCGCAGCAGCGTGGCGGCATCAATGCCCAGCGGCGGGCACAGCGCGGCCAGCACCGCATCTTGTGAAATGTCCTGGTCCTCGGTCCAGTAGGCCTGGAACACCGCGGATGCAAACGGCAGCAGCAGGCCTTGGTCTTTCAACCAGCAGCAAGCGCGCATCGCCTTGACGCTGTTGACCGGTAATACGCTGGGCGGAAACTTCAGCAGCACGCCCTCGTGGCGGGCCCAGTCCATCAAGTCCTTGCGCAGATAGGCCTGCTTGGCCGGCACGCCGTTTTCACGGAAGGCGTAAACGCTGGGGTTCACCGCATTGAAGATGCCGCCCACCAGCACCGGCTTGTAGTCCACCAAAACGCCCAGCTCGGCGGCCAGTGGCTGCAGATTGCGAAAGGCCAACCAGGTCCAGGGGCTGGAGCAGTCAAAGAAGCATTCGATCATCGTGTCATTCCCGGTTGGATGAAGAAGCGCCGCCCGCCGCGCCAAACAGGTTCTTGCGGGTTTCATCGTCCATGGCCGTGGGCTGCTGCTGGCGCAAATCCTTGCCGGCCGCCAGGCCACGCTGCACCGCGTCGCGGGCGCGCAGGGTGGCGTACCAGCGCTTGATCTGCGGCCAGTCGTCCAGCGCCAGTCCCTGCGCCTTGTGCGTCATGATCCACGGAAAGATCGCGATGTCGGCGATGCTGTAGTCATCCCCGGCCACAAACGCGCCGGTGCGGCCAAGCTGGCCATCGAGCACACCGTACAAGCGGCGTGTCTCCAGCGCATAACGCTCGATCGCATAGGGGATTTTCTCGGTAGCGTAAAGCTTGAAGTGCCCATGCTGGCCCAGCATCGGCCCCAGGCCGCCCATCTGCCACATCAGCCAGGGCAGCACCGCATGGCGGCCGCGCCAATCGGTGGGCAGCAACTGCCCGGTTTTCTCGGCCAGGTAGACCAGCATCGCGCCGGTCTCGAAGCTGCTGAACGGCGCACCGCCCCCCGCGGGATCGTGGTCGATCAGGGCCGGGATGCGGTTGTTGGGGCTGATCGCCAGAAAACCAGGCTCAAACTGCGCACCCCGGCCGATGTTGACCGGCTGCAAGCGGTAAGGCAGGCCCAGTTCTTCCAGCGCGATGCTGATCTTCCAACCGTTGGGCGTGGGCCAGTAATAGAGATCGATCATGGGCGGCGATGGGGATGGCGCGGTGAACAGGGGTTGGCGCTGCGTTTGGCGCACCGGTGACAGCGGGGGCGGCAAGACTACCGCGAAACTGCAAGGCCCAGGAGATGCCGATGGCCTTGACCGCCCCGCCCGACCCCGCCACCTTGGCGCCCACCGCGTTGGTGGACAGCAACCATGCCGATGTGATCACGTTTGCCCAAACCCACGCACGGGGCAGCAGCGACCGCGCGCGTGCGGTGGCGCTGTACAACGCGGTGCGCGATGGTTTCCGCTACGACCCCTACCACTGCGATCTGTCGCCGCATGGCATGACGGCCAGCACGGTGATCGCCAACGGCCACGGCTGGTGCGTACCCAAGGCCACGTTGTTGGCAGCGGTGTGCCGGGCCGCCGGCATCCCGGCGCGGCTGGGCTATGCCGACGTGCGCAACCACCTGAGCACCGAGCGAATGCGCCAGACGATGATGACCGATGTGTTTTATTGGCACGGTTTTACCGAGATCTGGCTGGGCGGCGCCTGGCGCAAGGCCACGCCGGCCTTCAACTTGAGCCTGTGCCAGCGTTTTGGCCTGCTGCCGTTGGATTTCAACGGTGTGGACGATTCGATCTACCACCCGTTTGACACCGCCGGCAACCGGCACATGGAGTACGTGGGCCAGCGTGGCAGCTTCAACGACGTGCCGCTGGGTTTGTTGGTGGCCGATTTCCGCACCCACTACCCCAATCTGGTGGCTGGCCTGGCGGCGCAGGCGGATGCCGATTTTCTGGCCGATGTAGCGCGTGAGGCGGCGGTCGGGCGATGAGCACGGCCCAAACCACCACCACCACCGCCACCGCCGATGTGCCCGCCGGCTTTGTGGCGCAGGCCATGGGCGGCGGCTTCATCGGCGTCAACGGGCCGCTGTACCTGCGGCATGTGCTGGGCAGCGCGCCCGCCCTGGTCACCCTGGGCTTCCGGGTGGAAGCACGCCACTGCAATCCGATGGGCAACTGCCATGGCGGCATGCTGGCCAGCTTCTCGGACATGGTGTTGCCAATGAGCATCCACCGCAAGGCACCCGAGGTGGGCTACAAGTTTTTGCCCACCATCAGCCTGCAGCTTGATTACCTGGCGCCGGCCCCGTTGGGCGCCTGGGTGCAGGGCGAGGCCGAGGTGCTGCGTGTCACCCGCAGCATGGTGTTTGCGCAAGGCCTGGTCACGGCCGACGGCGTGCCGGCGGTGCGCATCAGCGGCATCTTCAAGATCGGCAAGCCGTTTGTGCTGCCGACAGACCCGCTCAGCGATCCTTGAACACCGGCGCTCGCTTTTGCAGAAAAGCGGCCACGCCCTCGGCAAAATCGCCGGCACGGGCCATCTCACCCTGCACCCTGGCCTCTTCGCCCAGCGCATCGGCATAGCCCATGGGCACCGCGTTGTCGATGATTGCCCGGGTGGCGGCCAGCGCACGCGACGGCAGCGCCGCCAGCCGGGTGGCCAGGGCCAAGGTGGCCTCGGCCAGCGTGGCATCGTCGACGCAGCGCCAGATCAGGCCGATGGCCTGGGCTTCTTCGGCCGGCAGCTTGTCGCCCAGCATCGCCAGGCCCAGCGCCCGGGCCCGGCCCACCAGGCGCGGCAGCAGCCAGGTGCCACCGCCGTCGGGCACCAGGCCGATCTTGGAAAACGCCTGGATGAAGCTGGCCGAGCGCGCGGCGATCACGATGTCGCAGCCCAGCGCGATGTTGGCGCCGGCGCCGGCGGCCACGCCGTTGACCATCGCCACCACCGGCACCGGCATGCTGCGGATCTGCAACGCCAGCGGCTTGTACAAGCGCTCGACCACGCCGCCCACATCACCCGGCTTGCCGGCGCTGCCCATCTCGGGGTCGCTCAAATCCTGGCCGGCGCAAAAGC
>JANOBL010000236.1:0-5558 GCA_031411635.1 Betaproteobacteria bacterium | reverse complement strand
TCCACCTGGTCAAGGAAGGCGGCAGCATGACCCGCGTGGCCGAGAAGACCGGCCTGGAGCGCACCCACCTGTACCGCAAGCTCAAGCAGCTGGGCGTGGACTTGTCCCGCAACAAGCGCAACGGCGGCTGAACCGGGGTTCATGGCGGCCCAGCTATAATGTTGGGCTCTGCACGGCCTGGTAGCTCAGTTGGTAGAGCAGCGGATTGAAAATCCGCGTGTCGGTGGTTCGATTCCGCCCCAGGCCACCAAACAAGCGTCCGCCAAGGTCCGTAGAAGTCCAGAAGCCCCAAGTAAATCAACGACTTGGGGCTTTTTTGTGGTCCGCTGAAGTGCGAGAACGTCCGCCGGCATCCGGGCCGCTCCTGCAAGAACTTCTGCAAGAACTCCGCAATCAGGGTTCTTGCACCGTCGGAGTTCTTGCAGTGGCCCGCAACCTGATCCCGTCCGACCAGACCATTCGTGCCGTCAAGCCCGGCGATGGCCGGCAACGGCTGAACGATGGTGATGGGCTTTTCCTGCTGCTGTTCGTGAAGGGTGGCGCCCATGGCTGGCGCTTTGCCTACAGCCTGCAGGGCAAGCGCAACAACATCAGCTTGGGCACTTATCCCGATGTCAGCCTTGCCCTTGCCCGCAAGGCGGCTGACCAGGCGCGTGCACTGGTGAGGCAGGGCCTGGACCCGAGCGACACGCGCAAGGCAGGCAAGGCCGATATTCAGCGCCAGCGTGAGGCCGCCCAGCGGGCCGACGATGGCTTGCCGCCGGCTGGATCGTTTGAGGCCGTGGCCCGCGAGTGGTTCGACACCCGGCGGGCCGAGTGGTCCGACAGCTACGGCGACAAGGTCATGGCCCGCCTGGTGGTGGACGTGTTCCCGCACCTCGGCCGCCGCCCGGTGGGCGAGATCACCCCGCCCGATCTGCTGGCGGTGCTGCGCAAGGTCGAGGCCCGGGGCGTGGTCGAAACCGCGCACCGCGCCCGTGAAAACTGTTCGCAGGTATTCCGCTTTGCGGTGGCCACCGGCCGGGCTGTGCGCGATCCGGCGCAAGACCTGAAGGACGCACTGCGCCGGCCCGATGTCAAGCACTTTCCAGCCATCACCAAGCCGGCCCGGCTGGCCGAGCTGCTGCCGGCCATCGACGGCTACGCCGGCACGCCGGTGGTGCGCGCCGCGCTGTACCTGGCGCCATTGCTGCGGCTGCGCCCGGGCGAGCTGCGGCATGCACAGTGGGCCGAGTTCGACCTTGACGGCGCCACCTGGACCGTGCCGGCGCAACGCATGAAGCGGGAGAAGGCCGGCAAGAAGGACGGGCCGCCGCACATCGTGCCGCTGCCAAGCCAGGCCGTCGCGGCGCTGCGCGACCTGGCGCCGCTGACCGGCACCGGGCAGTGGGTGTTCAGGGGCGAACGCCACCACCACCGGCCAATGAGCGAGAACACCGTGAACGCGGCGCTGCGGGCGATGGGCTTTCCGGCCGACGAGGCCACCGGCCACGGCTTCAGGGCCACGGCCCGCACCATGCTGGCCGAGCGGCTGGGCGTGGACGTGGCGGTGATCGAAGCGCAGTTGGCGCACAGCGTGAGCGACAGCCTGGGGCGGGCCTACAACCGCACCGAGTTTCTGGAGCAGCGCCGCACCATGATGCAGACCTGGGCCGATTATCTGGACCGCCTGCGCAAGGGTGGTGAGGTGGTGCCGCTGCCACAGCGCCAGGCCGGGCTGTAAGCGCACCGGCCCCGGCATGCGGCGCCCGGCCTTGTGCCGGGCGTTGTCCATCTGGCTTGACCCCTGTGTGACCAGCGGCAGCCCGTGCCCGGCGCTGCGGTGTGGGTGCGCATCACCTAGGCCGGCCAGGCCGAGGGCTGCCCGGGTGCCGCCGGGGGGTGGTGGTGGCGGAACTGCTTTCGCGCGGCTGTTTGGGCGGTAACACCAGCAAGACGATGCCGCAAAAGGCGTGCGTGTCACCGATGTTGGGCGGGGACGCGGGGACAGTGGCAGCAGCAGCAGCATTGCAAGTGATTGTCAACATTGGATATTTTGTTGATCTGTGCTTGAAGAATGAACGGGGACAGACCGGGGACAAGCCGGGGACAGCGGGGACAAAAGGCAAAGAGACAAGAGATAGAGAAGAGAAGACTTCTTTCTTCTTCTATTCCTGGTTCACCGGATCGGCGGTTGCAGCTCAGGGTCTACCGTCAAGCGGCCAGCACGGGTGAGGGTCAGCGGGCTGCCTGAGTAGCAGCATTTGGTGCTGGTGCCGGCCAGGCTGACGGTGCCGTGGTCGATCGCCAGTCGGCGCTGGCCAGCAGCTCGAAGCCGGTGCCGCCGGGCTGGTGGTGCTGGGCGAAACACCCGAGCAGGCCAGTGGGCTGCACCTGGTCGGGCCGCTGGCCAGCACGGCCGAGCGTCTACGGGCTGCCTGAGCCGCAGCACCTGGTGCTGGTGTCGGCCAGGCCGACGGTGCCGTGGTGACGTGTCGATTTCTTCATGGGTCCTTCCTACCCACTCCCCACGCGGGTCATTCACGATCGCGGTCTCAGGTTGTTTTATGGTTTTGCTATGGTTTTTGTATGGTGATAGTTTTATGCAATTGATTGACGGGTCAAGGTGATTTCGATTGCCTGCTGGCGCTGGTCTGCAGCTTGAAGGCGCTTTGGCCGGCCTGGTGGCGATCGGCCCAGCGCCTGAGCAGGCCGGCGCGCCCGGCTTGGGTGGGCAGCAGGCGCCGGTGGTCGCCAGCCGGTTGCCAGCGCTGAAGCACCTGGTGCGCATGCGGCGGCCCGGCCGGCGGCGCAGTGGCCATTGACGTTGCCAGGCCTGCCAGCCGCTCTATGCCGGCGCGCCCGGCTTGGGTGGGCAGCAGGCGCCGCTGATCGCCAACCGGTTGCCAGCGCTGAAGCACCTGGTGCGCCTGTCGTGGCCAGGCCGGCGGCGCAGTGGCCATCGACGTGGCCACGCTGGCCAGGCGCCAGAGACTGAATGGCTGTTGTCCTACTGCCGGCGGCTGCGCGAACAAGCTGCCGGTCGAATGGGGCCTACGGTGGGGGGCCTAGACCTCGCACAAGAGCGCGCAGCCTTGGCAAGTGAGCAACGCAAGGCCGTGGAGATTCGTAACGCAGTTGCCCTCGGCGAATACGCGCGGATCAGCCTGCTGGCAGAGGTTCTTGCCGCCGCCAGCCAGGCAGTGGCTGAGCGACTCGACCACTTGCCCGGGGCGATCAAGACCAAATGTCCAGAAATGCCGGCTGCCGCACGCGATCAAGTGATGGCGGTGATTGCGGACGCTCGCAACCTTTGGGTATCTGAGACCGTCGCACTGGTGACGACAAAAATTCTGACGAGCGATGACCCTGCCGAGTTGGGTGAACTGGTCGGTGAGCAATGCACCGATTGACAAGCTTTGCGTTCAGTTGATGCTGGCCAGGCGGTGATGCAGCTCATCATGTGAGCCATGAGAGAATGAAGCGCCGCGCCCGCTTGGTGGTTGATCCACATCAGTTGATCTAGCGCCCACGCTGATTGGGCGCGGCGACCATCGTCCGGGGGCATGCATGGGGGCATGCAATGCGCAATCTTGACGGCGATCTGGTCAATGCATTGGGCCCGGCGCAAGCAGACCCAGCAGATCCTGAATCGCGTGGTGGCCTGCTGGACCGGCTACTCGACATAGTCTGCAAACTGATGGATGAGAAGGGCCGAGACGGCTTGCCGTTGTCCGTTGCGGCCAGCACCAGTGCGTTGCCAGTGCTGCGCGTACTTCTTCGGATTCCTGCAGCGAAGGCGCATCCCCTGCCCCCACCCGTCAGGCCCGCCGCCGGTGTGCCATTGGGCTGCAAACCCGGCATTGCTGGGGTGCACTGTTCGGCCGGGTGGCAGACGGCAGCACTTGGTTTGAGCCATGCATATGTCGCCGGTAACCGCTGAGCGGCTACCCCGGCAATTGGTTCGGGTGATCCCGAGGAACTCTCCTTGCATTAACAGTTCCGTTCCTCGTTTGCAAACTGTGCGCCATGTCCACCCAAGACCTGAGCGCGCCAATGACAACCCACTCGGAAGAACCCCGGCAGCATGTTCGGCAGCTTCGGGCCGCGCTGCCCTTGAAGCTGGCCCACGACGGTGAACGGTTCATCCGCCTGAACGAGCTGGTGGTAATCTGTGATGTAGGCAAGAGCTATGTCAACGCGGCCATGGCTGCCGGCACTTTTCCGAAATGCGTGCACCTACCCGGCGGCAAGGTGGTTGCTTGGCGCTCCAGCGATATTGAACGGTGGATGGGCGCTGTTGTTGAGCGCAGCATGCCGATTGCTATGGCCGGCGCCCACACCCCCCCACCCAAGGCGGTGCCCAATGAGCGCCGGCAGCAGCGGCAACCCTGCCGGCGCGCGTCTGCTGGCCACGCCCGTCAGCCAGCCGGACTGCCCGTCCTACCTGGCTGACCTGGTGGCCCGTGCAGCGGCCATGCTCAAGGCCCGAGGCCTGGGCCGGTGTGTCGAGTTCTCATGGTTCGCAGACGGCAAATCCACGCCCTACTTCGCACGCATGGAGTGAGCCGGCGACATGGCCGCGCCACGGGCGAACGTTTACAGCGCATGGTCGGGTGACTTCGTTTGCCAATCGCTGATGGGTCAGCCCTTCGAGATTGACCCAGCCACATGGGGCTGTGAGTGCCCACCCGATGAAGTCGAGTGGTTGATGTGGCTGGCCGCCCGGCACCCGACCAAGACATGACCGCCTGTTGGCTGCCCGCTTTGGGTACCAGAAGCAACCACGGCATACCCGCGTTCAATCACCATCCATTGCGTGCACTTCGGCCACGCGCTGGACACAACAACCTTTGCCGATCGAAAGGAAATCTGATGAACCAAGTTGAATCAAGCGCCACCGAAATCAATGCCTTTGCCTCAGTTGCCGCTGCCCAAGCGGAATTTGACGCAGCCCAGGCGCGGTCGCGGGTACTCAAGGCCGCGCTGGACTTGATCACCGAGAAGATTGCCAAGCACGATCCGGCGCCGGTTGATGCGATGGAGGACACCCGCCGCATCCTGCAGGGCATCTTTCGGCCGACCGGCCGGGTTGAGCTGGGCATCTTGCTCGATCAACAGGCGCTCTTGCGACGCGACATTGCGGCGCTGAAGTCGATTGACACCAAGCTGTCTCATGCGGTGTATCGCGCCAGACGCGAGGCCACGCGGGCCCGCGTCAAGTGTCGTGACGTGGTGGATGCGCTGCGCACGGTTGGCAAGGCTGCCCGGCAACTTGCCGAGGCAAACGCCAAGTCTCAGGCACTGGTTCAACAGTTGATGGATGACGGCTGGTCCAACCTCGCCAACGCTGAGTTCGGTTGGCAGATGCAGTTTGTCGGCCCTGCCAGCGCCGCCACCGTCGATCAATGGCTGAAGGCCGCCGAATCCTTTTGCGGGGAGCGGCTGTCATGAAGCCCCGCTTTAAATTCGTCGAAAGGTACTGCCGGCAAGAGCCGCGCAGTGAAGGCCCCATGCTGATCCTGGATGAGCCGGCCCCGGTTGATCCTGCGCAGGAGTTCCAGCGCCTGGCCCCCTTC
>JANOBL010000235.1:0-10671 GCA_031411635.1 Betaproteobacteria bacterium | reverse complement strand
CGGGCCAGGCGGCTGCAGCGCGGGCCACCACGGCGGCCTGATCGGCGGGCCCGGCCTGGCCGGCCCACCCTCACTCCCGCCCGGAACAACCGCCCGGAACAACCGCCCGAAACAAGCGATGACGACCCAGCCCAGCCCCAGCGACTCCATGGACCGGCCCGCCCTGACACCGGCGCTGAATGCCTCGCCGCTGCGCGAGGCCATCATCGGCTTGACCCGCGCCCCCGAGCCGGCACTGCTGCCCGGCCTGATCGAGCAGGCACGCCTGCCGGCGGCCCAGGCCGAGGCCACCCAGGCGCTGGCGCTGCGCATTGCACGCGGTGTGCGTGAGCGCAGCCGCGCCGGTGGCCGGGCCGGGCTGGTGCAGGGCTTGCTGCAGGAATTTGCGCTCAGCTCGCAAGAGGGCGTGGCACTGATGTGCCTGGCCGAGGCACTGCTGCGCATCCCCGACGCCGCCACCCGCGACGCGCTGATCCGCGACAAGATAGGCGATGCCAACTGGCAGCAGCACCTGGGGCGCAGCCCCTCGCTGTTTGTCAATGCCGCCACCTGGGGCCTGCTGCTCACCGGCAAGCTGGTGGCCACGCACAGCGACAGCGGCTTGACCGCCACCTTGAAGCGGGTGGTCACCCGCGGCGGCGAGCCGCTGGTGCGCAAAGGTGTGGACATGGCGATGCGCGTGATGGGCGAGCAGTTTGTCACCGGCGAGACGATTGCCCAGGCGCTGGCCAATGCCCAACCGCGTGAAGCGCACGGCTTTCGCCACTCTTACGACATGTTGGGCGAAGCGGCGATGACCGCCGCCGATGCCCAGGCCTATTTCAAGGCCTACGAACAAGCCATCCACGCCATCGGCCAGGCCTCGGCCGGCCGCGGCATCGTATTGGGCCCGGGCATCTCGATCAAACTGTCCGCGCTGCATCCGCGTTATGCCCGGGCCCAGGTGGGCCGGGTGATGGCCGAGCTGTACCCCAGGCTGGCGCAACTGGCGCTGCTGGCGCGGCGCTACGACATCGGCCTGAACATCGACGCCGAAGAATCGGACCGGCTGGCCTTGTCGCTGGACCTGCTGGAAAAGCTGTGCTTCGAGCCCGGCCTGGCCGGCTGGCACGGCATCGGCTTTGTGATCCAGGCCTACCAGAAGCGCTGCCCGGCGGTGGTGGATTTCATCGTCGATCTGGCACGCCGCAGCGGCCACCGGCTGATGCTGCGGCTGGTCAAGGGCGCGTACTGGGACAGCGAGATCAAACGCGCCCAGCTCGATGGCCAGGCCGGCTACCCGGTCTACACCCGCAAGGCTTATACCGACCTGGCCTACCTGGGTTGCGCGCGCAAGCTGCTGGCCGCGCCGGACGCGGTGTTTCCGCAATTTGCCACCCACAACGCCCACACGATGGCGGCGATCCAGTCGCTGGCCGGGCCGGATTACCACGCCGGCCAGTACGAGTTCCAGTGCCTGCACGGCATGGGCGAGCCACTCTACGAGCAAGTGCCTGATCGCCCCTGCCGCATCTACGCGCCGGTGGGCACGCACGAGACGCTGCTGGCTTATCTGGTGCGGCGGCTGCTGGAGAACGGCGCCAATACCTCGTTTGTCAACCGCATTGCCGACGAGAGCATAACGCTGGCCGAACTGGTGCAAGACCCGGTGCTGACCGTGGCGGCGATGGCGCTGGCCGAAGGTGGCGCCATCGGCGCGCCGCACCCGGCGATTGCGCTGCCAGGGGATCTGTACGGTACGGCGCGGCGCAATTCAAGCGGGCTGGACCTGGCCGACGAGCACACGCTGGCGGCCTTGACCCAGGCTTTTGCGGCCGATGCCGGCAAAGCCTGGCGCGCCGAGCCGCTGATCGCCCGCGGCACGCCGCAAGGTGATTGGCAAGCGGTGCGCAACCCGGCTGACCACGGCGACGAGGTAGGCCAGGTGCAGGAAGCCACGCTGGACGACGTGCAAGCCGCGCTGACCGCCGCCACGCTGGCGGCGTCGGCCTGGGCCGCGACACCCCCCGCCGAGCGCGCTGCCAGGCTGGACGCCGCCGCGCAGCGGCTGGACGACGACAGCCTGGTGCTGCTGCCGCTGCTGGTGCGCGAAGCAGGCAAAACCTGCGCCAACGCGGTGGCTGAAGTGCGTGAGGCGGTGGACTTTCTGCGTTATTACGCGGCCGAGGTTCGGCGCGATTTCGACAACGCCACCCACCAGCCGCTGGGCCCGGTGGTGTGCATCAGCCCGTGGAATTTTCCACTGGCCATCTTCATCGGCCAGGTGGCAGCGGCGCTGGCTGCCGGCAACGTGGTGCTGGCCAAACCGGCCGAGCAGACACCGCTGGTGGCGGCCGCTGCGGTGCGCGCGCTGCACGCCGCCGGTGTGCCGGCCGGTGCGCTGCAACTGCTGCCCGGCCGTGGCGAGACCGTGGGTGCGGCGCTGGTGAGTGATGCCCGGGTGCACGGCGTGCTGTTCACCGGCTCCACCGATGTGGCCCGGCTGCTGCAGCGTGGCCTGGCCGGGCGGCTGACGGCGCGTGGCCAGGTGGTGCCGCTGATCGCCGAGACCGGTGGCCAGAACACCATGTTGGTCGATTCATCGGCGCTGACCGAGCAGGCGGTGGCCGACATCGTCAGCTCGGCCTTCGACAGCGCCGGCCAGCGTTGTTCGGCCTTGCGCCTGCTGTGTGTGCAGGACGACGCGGCCGACCGGCTGGTCACGATGCTGCAAGGCGCGATGCAGGAACTGACGCTGGGTGACCCGCGTGCGCTGGCCACCGACATCGGCCCGGTGATCGATGCCGAGGCCCGCACCGCGATCGAAGACCATGTGCGCCTGCTGCAAGGCCGGGGCCGGCGGGTCTGGCGCCTGGATGCTGACGGCGCTGGCATGGCGGGCGGCTGCTTCGTCGCCCCCACGCTGATCGAGATCAACGCGGTGGCCGATCTGCAGCGCGAGGTGTTTGGTCCGGTGCTGCATGTGCTGCGCTACCGCCGCGACCAGTTGGCCCAAACGCTGGAGCAGATCAATGCCACCGGCTACGGCCTGACCCAAGGTGTGCACACCCGCATCGACGAGACCGTGGCGCAGGTGCTGGGCGCGGCGCATGCCGGCAACATCTATGTCAACCGCAACATCGTCGGCGCGGTGGTGGGGGTGCAGCCTTTTGGCGGTGAGGGTCTGTCGGGCACCGGCCCCAAGGCCGGTGGGCCGCTGTACCTGCTGCGGCTGCTGGCCCGGCGCCCGGTGCAAGCGGCGCGCCTGGCGCTGGCGCACAGCGGCACGATCACCAGCCCGCCGGTGCGTGGCCTGGCCGGCGCTGCAAACGATGGTGGCAGCCGCCCCGCGCTGGCCGCGCTGCGGGCCTGGGCCCTGACCCAGCAGCGTGGCCTGCTGGCCGCGCAATGCGACCAGGCGGTGGCCAACGCCAGCGTGGGCACCTGGCACAGCCTGCCGGGGCCTACTGGCGAGGCCAACCTCTATACCTTGCTGCCGCGCAGCGCGGTGCTGAGCCTGGCCGACCAGGACGCCGACCGGCTGGCCCAGCTTGCCGCCATCCTGGCCGTGGGCAGCCAGGCGATCTGGCCGATCAGCGCGCAGGCCTTGTTCGAGCGCCTGCCGGCGGCGGTGCGTGAGCAGGTCTCGCTGGCGTTGGACTGGACCTTGCCGGCAGTGCACTTCGACGCGGTGCTGCAGCATGGCCCCGCCGCCGCGCTGCTGGCCACCGGCGCCGTGCTGGCCGCTCGCAGCGGGCCCATCGTCAGCCTCACCGGCCTGGCGCCGGGCGACCCGGACGTTCCGCTGGAGCGCCTGGTGATCGAGCGCTCGCTGAGCATCAATACCGCTGCCGCCGGTGGCAACGCCAGCCTGATGACGATCGGCTGACGGCGGCGCGGCAGGCGTCTGGGATTGGGGCAGTTCGCGATCTGGCAGTTCGCGATTGGGCAGGGGCGCGCTTGGCCAAATACCGTCCGCCATGCGATGGCGCGCCTGGCTTATCTGTTTTTTGCATGAACAAGCACGCAAGCCTTCGTTCACGCCTTGAGGCCGGCTGCCTAGCATCCGGCCTCATTGCATCCCGATCCAAGGTAACGCCCCATGAAGACCTCCCGCCTGTTCCGCCACGCCGTGCTCGGCGTGGCCCTGGCTGCCGCCAGCCTCAGCGCGCTGGCCAAGGACATCACCCTGCTCAATGTCTCGTACGACCCCACACGCGAGCTGTATGTGGACTTCAACAAGGCCTTTGCCAAGCACTGGCGGGCCAAGACCGGCGACAACGTGATCGTCAAACAAAGCCATGGCGGTTCGGGCAAGCAGGCCCGCTCGGTGATCGACGGCCTGGACGCCGATGTGGTGACCCTGGCGCTGGCCTATGACGTGGACGAGTTGGGCGAGCGCGCCAAGCTGATCCCGGCCGACTGGCAAAAACGCCTGAAGCACAACAGCGCGCCCTACACCAGCACCATCGTTTTCCTGGTGCGCAAGGGCAATCCCAAGGGCATTAAGGATTGGGACGATCTGGTCAAGCCCGGCGTTGGCGTGATCACACCCAACCCCAAGACCTCGGGTGGCGCACGCTGGAACTACCTGGCCGCCTGGGGCTATGCCTTGAAGAAGTACGGCAACTCGGATGCCAAGGCGCAGGAGTTTGTTGGCAAGATTCTGGCCAACGTGCCGGTGCTGGACACCGGCGCGCGTGGCGCCACCACCACCTTTGTCGAGCGTGGCATCGGTGACGTGCTGCTGGCCTGGGAGAACGAGGCCTTGCTGGCGCAAAAGGAGCTGGGCCCGGACAAGTTCGACATCGTCGCCCCCAGCCTGTCCATCCTTGCCGAGCCACCGGTCACGGTGGTGGACAAGGTGGTCGACAAAAAGGGCACGCGTGCCGTGGCCCAGGCCTACCTGGAGTACCTGTACAGCCCGGAAGGCCAGGACATCGCCGGCAAGCACTACTACCGGCCGATCGACCCGGCCGCCGCTGCCAAGTTTGCCAAGCAATACCCCAAGGTGAGCTTGTTCACCATCGACGAGGTGTTTGGTGGCTGGGCCAAGGCGCAGAAAACGCACTTTGCCGACGGCGGCAGTTTCGACAAGGTTTATACAAACAAGTGAGGCTGGCGCCGCAAGGCCGGGCCGCCCTAAGAATCTGCGGCCGGCCTGGTTTGTTTTTCAACTTTGCTGGCGCGCTTGCCACGACCACTGCCACTGCCCATGACACTCCCTTCCCGCTGGCTGAGCCGCACGCTGCTCAAGAAGCACAGCGTGCTGCCCGGTTTCGACCTGGCGCTGGGCTTCACGCTGCTGTACCTCGGCTTCATCGTGCTGATCCCGCTGTCGGCCGCATTCCTGAAAACCGCCACGATGACCTGGCCGGCGTTCTGGGACACCGTCACCTCGCCACGCGTGCTGGCCAGCTACCGGCTGACGTTTGGCGCCTCGCTGGCCGGCGCGCTGCTGAATGCATTTTTTGGCCTGATCGTGGCCTGGGTGCTGGTGCGTTATGAATTTCCGGCCAAGCGCTTCATCGACGCACTGGTGGACTTGCCGTTTGCCTTGCCCACGGCGGTGGCCGGCATCGCGTTGACGGCGCTGTACTCGCAGAACGGCTGGATCGGCCAATACCTGCCGTTCAAGGTCAGCTTCACGCCGATTGGCGTGTTCGTGGCGCTCACCTTCATCGGCTTGCCGTTTGTGGTGCGCACTTTGCAGCCGGTGCTGGAAGACCTGCACAAGGAGTTTGAAGAGGCCGCCGCCACGCTGGGCGCCAGCCGCTGGGTCACTTTCCGGCGGGTGATCTTTCCGATCCTGTCGCCGGCCTTGATCACCGGCTTTGCGCTGGCCTTTGCCCGCGCGCTGGGGGAGTACGGCAGCGTGATCTTCATCGCCGGCAACATGCCGATGGTCAGCGAGATCACGCCGCTGTTGATCATCACCAAACTGGAGCAGTACGACTACGCCGGTGCCACCGCCATCGCGGTGGTGATGCTGGTAGCCGCCTTTGTGCTGCTGCTGGCGATCAACGGCCTGCAGGCCTGGACGCGCCATCGCCAAGGGCGCTGAACATGGACTCCAACACGATGCCATTGCCCATTGCAGCAGCCTCTGCTCTGCGGCCCGCAGCCCCTGCGCAGGGGCTAAACCCCCGCGTCGCCCCCACCGGAGAGCCGGCCTGGGTCAAGTGGACACTGATCAGCGCCGCACTGCTGTTCCTCACGTTCTTCCTGTTCATCCCGCTGGGGCTGGTATTTGCCCAGGCCTTCAAGAAGGGCGTGGGCGTGTACCTGGCGGCGATCACCGAGCCCGATGCGCTGTCGGCGATCAAGCTCACACTGATCGCCGCCGTGATCGCGGTGCCGCTGAACCTGGTGTTCGGCCTGGCGGCAGCGTGGTGCGTGGCCAAGTTCGAGTTCCGGGGCAAAAGCCTGCTGCTCACACTGATCGACCTGGCGTTCAGCGTCAGCCGGGTGATCTCGGGACTGATTTATGTGCTGGTCTTCGGCCTGCAAGGCTGGTTTGGCGAGTGGCTGCGCGACCATGACCTGAAGGTGATTTTTGCGGTGCCGGGCATCGTGCTGGCCACGGTGTTTGTCACCTTCCCGTTTGTCGCGCGCGAGCTGATCCCGCTGATGCAGGCCCAGGGATGCGAGCAGGAAGAAGCGGCCCGGGTGCTGGGTGCTGGCGGCTGGCAGATCTTCTCGCGCATCACCTTGCCCAACGTGAAGTGGGCGCTGCTGTACGGCGTGATCCTGTGCAACGCCCGGGCGATGGGCGAGTTTGGCGCGGTCAGCGTCGTCTCGGGCCATATCCGCGGCCAGACCAACACCTTGCCGCTGCACATCGAAATCCTCTACAACGAATACCAGTTTGCCGCCGCCTTTGCGGTGGCCTCGCTGCTGGCGGCACTGGCGCTGGTGACGTTGGCGTTGAAGTACGCGGTGGAACAGCGCGTGAAAGCGCAGAAGCGTAGCGCGAGCAGCGACCGGAGTGAATGAATGAGCATCGAAGTCCGCAACCTCAACAAGCGTTTTGGCCAGACCGTTGTCTGCGACAAGCTCAACCTGGACATCCCGGACGGTGAGTTGGTGGCCCTGCTGGGCCCCTCAGGCTCCGGCAAGACCAGCTTGCTGCGCATCATCGCCGGGCTGGAGGTGCCTGACAGCGGCACGGTGCTATTCCACGGCAAGGATGCCACCCACCCCGATGTGCGGGACCGCGAGGTCGGCTTCGTGTTCCAGCATTACGCGCTGTTCCCGCAGATGAGCATCTTCGAGAACGTGGCCTTCGGGCTGCGGGTGCGGCCGAAGGCGACACGTCCGCCAGAGCGCGAGATCAAGGCCAAAGTCACCGCCTTGCTCAAGCTGGTGCAGCTCGACTGGATCGCCGACCGCTTTCCGCACCAGCTCTCCGGTGGCCAGCGCCAGCGCATCGCATTGGCCCGCGCGCTGGCGGTGGAGCCCAAGGTGCTGCTGCTGGACGAGCCCTTTGGCGCGCTGGACGCCAAGGTGCGCAAGGAACTGCGGCGCTGGCTGCGCCGGCTGCATGACGAGATGCATGTGACCAGCGTGTTTGTCACCCACGACCAGGACGAGGCGATGGAGGTGGCCGACCGCATCGTGGTGATGAACCAGGGCCGCATCGAGCAAGTGGGCACGCCCGACGAGGTGTACGACCACCCGGCCACGCCCTTTGTGCTGCAGTTTCTGGGCGATGTGAACCTGTTCCACGGCCGCACCGGCCATGGCCCGGGTGGCGCGGTGCATGACGAGGTGAGCTATGTGCGGCCGCACGAGCTGGACGTGGTGGCCGAAGGCGCTGAGGGTGATGAGGGCGTCTGGGGCGCCGAACTGGCGCAAGCCCTGACGCTGGGCCCGGTGACCCGGCTGGAGTTCAGGCGTGACGACGGCAGCTACGTGGATGTGGCCTTGTCCCGAGCACGCTGGCAAGCGCTGCGAGACACCTTGCGCCTGGCACCCGGCAGCCGTGCCGGGCTGAAGCCGCGCAACATCACGCGCTTTGTTTCCGGCGCCAGCGCCAGCGCCAACGCCAACACCAACGCCAACGCCAACGCCAACGCCAACGCCAACACCGCTGACGATCCTGCAGCGGCCATCTGATGGCCCCGAGGCCAGCCAAGGTTCAAATATCGACGTCCTGGCCAGCGGTGGATTGCTGGGCCCGCAGCACCCAGTCGCGTGTCATGGTCGGCACAAACGTCGTGATGAAGTCGTAGACATAGTCGCGCAGATAGCTGCCACGGCGGATCGCCAACCGGGTCATGTTGGCGGCAAACAGGTGGCGCGCATCGATCGCACTAAGCTGCCGGTCGCGCTCATCGTCAAAGGCGATCGCCGCCACGATGCCCACACCCATGCCCAGCTCCACATAGGTCTTGATCACATCGGCATCCATTGCTACCAGCACGATGTTGGGCACCAGACCGGCTTTTTTGAAGGCGTCGTCGATGTGTGAGCGCCCGGTGTAGCCGTTTTCGTAGGTGATCAGCGGAAACTCGCCCAGCCGCTGCAGCGTGAGTGTTTTGCCGGCCGCCAACTCCTCGGCCAGCGGGTGGCCCGGTGGCACCAGCACGGTGTGGGTCCAGCGGTAGCAGGGCAGGGCCAGCAGGTCGTCGTACTGGGCCAGCGCCTCGGTGGCAATGCCGATGTCGGCCTGGCCCTCCAGCAGCATGCCCGCCACCTGCTGGGGTGTGCCCTGGTGCAGATGAAGCTGCACCAGCGGGTGCGTGGCGCGGAAGTCGCGCACAGCGGCCGGCAGCGCATAGCGCGCCTGTGAATGCGTGGCCGCAATCGTCAAGGCACCCACGCCGTTGCGGGCGTAGTCCTCACCGGCCCGGCGCAGGTTGTCGCACTCGCGCAGCAGGTTCTCGACGATGGGCAGCACGGTCTCGCCCGGGGGCGTCAGGCCGGTCAGGCGTTTGCCCGCGCGCACGAAGATTTCAATCCCCAGCTCATTCTCCAACTCGCGGATCTGCCGGCTGACGCCGGGCTGCGAGGTGTTCAGCGCAACGGCAACCTCGGTCAGGTTGAAGCGCTGGCGCACGGCCTCGCGCACGGAGCGCAGTTGCTGAAAGTTCACGGTGAGCGAAAGCCGGTGTCGGCGAGGCAGAGAACCGTCCATTGTTTCGGCGGCGTCTGGAGTAAAGAACGATTTATTTCCAGGAAGCTTATGCGTTTTTCAACTATTAAAACAGTGTATGGGCTGCAGGTTTGGGCCGAAGCCAGCCGGGA
Source organism: Betaproteobacteria bacterium (assembly GCA_031411635.1). Classification (GTDB taxonomy): domain Bacteria; phylum Pseudomonadota; class Gammaproteobacteria; order Burkholderiales; family Burkholderiaceae_C; genus Pseudaquabacterium. The sequence goes on along the minus strand of JANOBL010000235.1, from coordinate 1,443 downwards.
TTTTTTTGCCATGCCCAAGGAACTTCGCCGCTGCGCGCGCGGCGCAAAACCTGGGCAGGCCCTACCATCAAGCCCACGCGCAGCCCATTTTTAGGAAGCCAACGGTGGTGAATCTGAACGTTTCGGTCATCTCCGTCGCTGCGGTGGTCGCCTTGACCATTGCGGCGACGGTTTTTCGTGTATCAACCGCGCCCGAGCGCATCCGCATGCGGCTTGACACGGCCAAGGCGTCGTGCATCAAAGCCGGCGGCGAATGGGTCACGGTCAACCGCGAAGAGTCGTGCGTGCCGGCGGTGGAACGCGGCAAGACTTGAGGATCTGCTCGCGCTGATGACAGGCCCTAGGTGCCACAAAACGTCTGGTACCGCGCCGTGACCTGCGCCGGTGCCGGCTGCGCATAACGCGCAAATGCAGGGTCTTCGTCATAAGGCCGCTGCAGCGCGACCAGCAAATCGTCGAACAGCGACAGGTCGCCGCGCTCCGAGGCCGCAGCCAGCGCCTCCTCGACACGGTGATTGCGCGGGATCAGCCACGGGTTTACCTGGCGCATGCGCGCAGCGCGGGCCTGGCCTGCGCCACCGTCACCAGCGTGCTCTCCGTCCACTTCGTCGTCTTGGTCCTCTTGCGCACAACGCTGGCGCCAACGCGCCAGCCATGGCGTCACGGCGGCCGGCTCGGCAAACAAGGCCCGCAAGGGGTTGGCATCGCCGGTTGCTGCGTCGGCCAGGCGGCGCCAGGCCAGCGTGAAGTCCACCTGCTGCTGCGCAAGCAGCGCCAGCCAGTCTTCGGCCAACGCGGTGTCGCTGGCATCGTCGGCGTCGTTGGCACCGTCGGCCGCTGGCCGCAGCCCGAGCTTGGCGCGCTGGCCCTGCCGCAGTGCGTCGGCGTAAAGCCCCGGAAACTCGTCGATGACCAAGGTTACCTGCGTCACCGCCTGCTGCACCGCGGCTTCGTCGTTGCCGTCGGCCATCAGCGGCAGCAGCGCTTCGGCCAGACGGGCCAGATTCCAGCGGGCGATGGCCGGTTGGTTGGCGTAGGCGTAGCGGCCGCCGTGGTCGATGCTGCTGAAAACGGTGGCCGGGTGGTAGGCCTCCATGAAGGCGCAGGGGCCGTAATCGATGGTCTCGCCCGAGATGGTCATGTTGTCGGTGTTCATCACGCCGTGGATGAAGCCCACATTGATCCACTGCGCGATCAAGCTGGCCTGGCGCGTGGCCACGGCGCGCAGCAGCGCCAGGTAGCGGCCCGGCGTGCCCGCCAGCGCCGGGTCGTGGCGCGTGATGGTGTACTCGGCCAACTGGTGCAGCTTGTCGGTCTCGCCCCGGGCAGCGAAGTACTGGAAGGTGCCCACACGCAAGTGGCTGGCTGCCACACGGGTCAGGATGGCGCCGGGAAAGGCTGCTTCGCGGTAGACCAACTCGCCGGTGGCCACAACCGCCAGCG
>JANOBL010000234.1:0-4240 GCA_031411635.1 Betaproteobacteria bacterium | reverse complement strand
GCAACCGACGCCGATGTCACCGCGATACCGGCCGGATCAATCAAGACCGTGCCCGTGACCTTGATCGTTTCGGTCTGCGTTACACCGCCTGCGCTAGCGGTAATTACCAAATCACCGGCGAGGTTGGGCGCCTGGTAGGTGTACACATACTGCCCATCGGCATCGGTTATTTTGTTCACCAAGTCAGCCTGACCAGCCGCCGCGACACTGATGGGATAACCGGCCAGTTTGGCGCCGGTGTTGTCGACCAACAGGTAGGTGATGGTGTTGGTGGTGCCAACCTGGACCGTGGAAGCAAAACTGGAACTGGTCAGTTTGGCGCCGGTCACCGTCACCTGCAGCTTTTTAACGACCGTGCCGCTGGTGGCCGTGACCTCGATGACGCGGTAGGACTGATCGGCGCCAATGCTCAAAGAGGCCGTCAGCGTGCCGGCCGCACCGGTGACCGTGCCCGACGGCACCACCGTTGCGCCGGCATTCACGGCAAACGTGATCGGGATACTGGGCAGCGCGTTGCGATTGGCATCCATGGCGGTGGCGGTCACGGTCACCGTATTGGCCAAACTGTTCTGGATGGTCAGCGGCGCGGTCAGCGTCAGGTCAGACGCTGCCTGTTTGCTGCCGGTGACCTGGAAACTGGCCGTGCGCGGGGTCAAAGCCCCGGTGCCGGCCGTCATCGTGATGGTTCTGAGCGAATAGTCGTTGCCGATCGTCACGTCAGCCGTCACGGTGCCATCTGCGCCGGTTGAACTGCCCGATGAACTCGTCACCGTGTAAGTGGCGTTTTTGTCAACCTTGATCGTCAGCGGCACGTCTTTCACGCCCTGGCCGTTGGCATTCACGGCCGTGATCGTGGCGGTGACATGCTGAGTACCGGTGTTGTCCACCGATGCAGCGGAGAACTTGACTTGCAAGTCAGACACATCGGTCGTGATGGCGGACGTGCCGCCAAGCACCGGCGTACCGCCCCCCCCACCCCCCCCACACCCCACCAGCCCCAGCACCAACAGCGCTGCCAGCCACATCCTGAACTTCACGAAACTCATGTCTAAAACTCCCCGGTCGGGCAAGGCGCTGATCTGCTGATGATGGCGCCGGCTCAGCGGGCCGCAGCGCGGTCGGTCACGATCTTGGGCGTGATGAAGATCAGCAACTCGGTCTTGGTGGACACCTTGGTGGTGTTGCGGAACAAGGCTCCCAACACCGGCACGTCACCCAGCAGCGGCACCTTGTTGGTGTCGTTGCTCTCGGTTTGCGTGAAGATGCCGCCAATCACCACGGTGCCGCCGTTTTCCACCAGCACCTCGGTTTGCACATGCTTGGTGTCGATCGCAAAACCCTGCGGTGTGCTTTGGCCCACGCTGTCCTTGTTGATGTCCAGCACCATGATCACACTGCCCTCGGGCGTGATCTGCGTCTTGACCTCGAGCTTGAGGTTGGCCTTGCGAAACTGGATCGACGTGGCGCCGCTGGACGTTGCCACCTGGTAAGGCAGTTCAGTGCCCTGCTCGATGATGGCCTTGTTCTGGTCGGCGGTGATCACGCGTGGGCTGCTGATGATCTTGCCCTTGCCGTCGGCCTCCAGCGCCGACAGCTCCAGGTTCAAGAATCGATTGGCCGCCGGGCTGAACAGCGACAGCGCAAAGCTGGGCAACGTTGAGCCACCAAACACCGAGTTGATGGTATTGGCCGGCAGGCTGACAAACTGGGTGTTGCTGTAATCCACGGTGCCGGTCTGCTTGGTTTGTGCACCCACGGCCGAGTAGTTGCCGCCGATCGTGACGTAATTGCCGCCGCCCACCGAATAACCCGGGATGCCGCCCTGGATGCCACGCACATCCGATGCACCCAGTTTGACGCCCAGGGTGCGGCCAAACTTGTCATCGGCCTCGACGATGCGGGCCTCGATCAGCACCTGGCGCACCGGGATATCGATCTTGCCAATCAGCACCTGCACTTCTTCCAGCTTGCTGGGGATATCGGTGACAAAAAGCTGGTTGGTGCGGCTCTCGAAGATCACGCTGCCACGCGGCGACAAGATGCGCTGCGATTGGTTGCTGCCGCCGGCCGAGCTACTACCTGCGGTGCTGCCGCCGGATGTGCCACCACCCCCCTCGCCACGCCCGGTCTGGCCCGACAGGCCCTTGGCCACGTCTTCAGAGCGCGCGTAGTTGAGCTGGAACGACTGCGTTCGCACCGGCTCCAGCTCGGCGATCTTTTTCTTGGATTCCAGCTCAAGCTGCTCTTTGGCGGCCAGCTCGTCCTTGGGCGCAATCCACAGCACATTGCCGTTTTTGCGCACGCCCAGGCCCTTGCTCTGCATGATGATGTCCAGCGCCTGGTCCCAGGGCACATCCTTCAGGCGCAAGGTGACGCTGCCGGTCACGGTGTCGCTGGTGACGACGTTGAAATTGGTGAAATCGGCAATCACCTGCAGCAGCGCACGCACCTCGATATTCTGGAAGTTGAGCGACAGTTTTTCGCCGCTGAAGCCGGGGCCCTGGGTCAGCTTGTTCGGATCGGTCTTGACCGGCCGCACCTCCAGCACAAACTGGTTGTCGCTTTGGTAGGCGCTGTGCTCCCAGTTGCCACGTGGCTCCACCACCATGCGCACCCGGTCGCCACTCTGAAACGTGGCCACGCTTTGCACCGGGGTGCCGAAATCGGTGACGTCCAGCCGGCGGCGCAAGGTGTCGGGCAGGCTGGAGCGCAAAAACTCCACCACCAGGCTCTGGCCTTGTTGGCGGATGTCCACCCCCACCTGGGTGCTGGCCAGCGCCACCACCACCCGGCCGGCGCCATCGGCCCCCCGGCGGAAATCGATGTCGCGCAGCGGCAGCCGGTCCTGGTTTTGCGGCGCGGCAAACTGCACCGCGTCGCCGGTGCTGGCGGCCACCGCCGGTGCGCTGGCGTTGTCCAGCACCACCACCAGCGCCTTGCCTTGGATCTCGGTGCGGTAGTTGGCGGGCTGGCGCAGGTTGAGCACCAGCCTTGTGCGCTCACCGGACTGGGCGATGGCGACCGAGCGCAGATTGCCCTGGTTGATGTCCACCACCGAGCGACCGATGGCGTTGGCCACACCCGGCAGATCGATCGCCACGCGGGGTGGCGCCTGCACCGCAAAACCATTGGGCAGCGCGGCCAGCGCCTCGCTCAGCTCGATGCGCACCACGTCGGCACCGCCCTGCTGCGTGCTGCTGATCGCGGTGATGGTGTTCTGGGCCGGGGCCGGGGCTGCAGTCTGTGCCGGGGTTTGGGACGAGTTTTGGGAGTTGGCCAGCATCGGCACCAACACCGCCCCCCCCGCCAGCAAAAAGGCGGCAAGCCGGGCGCGCCACTGGTGCATGGTTTTAGTCTCCTGCAGATCGTTCATCGCGCCTTCTCCTGCCCACGCTCCTGCAACTGCAGCGAGGCAGGGCGCTCGGTCCATTCGCCAGCGTTGTCCTGCACGATTTCGCGCAAGTTCACTTCGGTCTCGGTGATGCGCAGCACCCGGCCGTAGTTCTGGCCCAGGTAATCGCCCGGCTTGATCTGGTACAGCAGGTTGTCCACCTTCAGCAGCGCCAGCGGCTTGCCGGCCTTGTTGACGCTGCCCACCATCGTCATGGTTTCCAATGCAAACGCCTCCAGCGGCTCTTTGCGCCGGTTCATCTCGGCGGCCAGCAGCGAGTTGGGTTGGCGCGATTCCTGTTTCAAAGCCACACTGAGTTTCTGGGTGGAAAACGGATCCACCATTTGCACATTGGCATACGGCACCGGATCAAATTTTTTGGGCGGCGCCAGCGCCTCCACCTGGGGCCGCACCTCACGCCGCTGCTGCTCCATCCAGGCCTGAAGCTCCTGGTTTTCGCCCTCGCAGCCGGCCAGCAGTGCCATACCGGCCAGCCAGCCCAGTGCCAGCCAGCGCCATGCCGTCGGGCGTTTGCCGGCTTGGGTCACGGCCCTCATTTGCGCACCCCCTTGGCCTTGGCTTCGGCTTCAAGTTTGGTCTTGCGCACCTCGGCCAGCTCGCTGGTGTCCAGGTAGCGGTAGGTGCGCGCCACGGCATCCATCGCCAGGTTGCCGGTGTTTTCCTTGGTGGCCGGCGTGATGACCAGGTTGTGCAAGGTGACGATGCGCGACAGGTTGGCCACATCGGCGGTAAACGAGCCGATGTCGTGAAAGCGCCCGGTCACGCGCAAGGTGATCGGCAGCACCGCGTAATAGTCCTTGATCTCCACCTGGCCCGGGCGGAACAACT
>JANOBL010000233.1:0-2366 GCA_031411635.1 Betaproteobacteria bacterium | reverse complement strand
GGTGCTGGATGTGGTGCGTGATGAATCCGGCCGCGAGGCGGCCACCCGGCTGGTGTTTGAGCCCAAGAGCCGCAGCGTGGAGCAGGGCGATCTGATCACCCAGTTGCTGGCCCACACCAGCCTGGAAACCAGCGCGCCGATCAACCTGACAATGATCGGCCTGGACGGGCGGCCGACGCAAAAAAGCCTGCGCCAGATGTTGGCGGAGTGGCTGGCGTTCCGCCAGAGCACGGTGTCGCGCCGCACCCGGCACCGGCTGGACAAGGTGCTGGCGCGCATCCACATCCTGGAAGGCCGGGCGCTGGTGTTGCTGAACATCGACGAGGTGATCCGCATCATCCGTGGCGCCGACGAGCCCAAGCCGGCCTTGATCACGCGCTTTGCGCTGAGCGACCGGCAGGCCGAGGACATCCTCGAAATCCGTTTGCGCCAGCTCGCCAGGCTGGAAGCCATCAAGATCGAGCAGGAGCTGAAAGGATTGCGCGAGGACCAGGGCAAGCTCGAAGAAATCCTGGCCAGCCCGGCCGCGCTGAAGCGTTTGCTGATCAAGGAGATCGAGGCCGATGCCAAGGCCCATGGTGATGAGCGCCGCAGCCTGATCCAGGCCGAAAAACGCGCGGTGGCCGAGATCAAGCTGGTGGACGAGCCGGTCACCGTGGTGGTCAGCCAAAAGGGCTGGGTGCGGGCGCTGAAAGGCCACGAGGTGGATGTGACAGCGCTGCAGTTCAAGGCCGGCGATGGGCTTTACGGCAGCTTTGCCTGCCGCAGCGTGGACCACCTGCTGGTATTTGGCAGCGCGGCCAAGGGCAGCGGCCGGGTGTACTCGGTGCCGGTGGCCGGCCTGCCAGGGGGCCGGGGCGACGGTGTGCCAGTCACCAGCCTGATCGACCTGGAGCCCGGCAGCCAGCTTGCGCAATACTTTGCCGGCCCGGCCGAGGCCACCTTGCTGCTGGCCAACAGCGGTGGTTTTGGCCTGCTGGCGCGGGCCGGCGACATGCTGGGCCGCAACAAGGGCGGCAAGGCGTTTTTGACGCTGGACGATAGCGATCTGCTGCTGCCACCAGTGGTGGTGGGCACATCGCACCACCAGGTGGCCTGCCTGGCAGCGGACGGGCGCTTGCTGGTGTTTGCGCTGGATGAACTGAAGCTGCAAGCCAACGGTGGCAAGGGGCTGACCTTGATGGATGTGGATGCGGCATCGCCGCTGGTGTCGGTGGCCACTTGCGCCGAGTTGCTGACCGTGCTGGGCAGTGGCAGGGCTGGCAAGCCCAGGGACGAGGTGCTGAGGGCCGGCGGCTTGGCCGCACACCTGGGCAAGCGTGCGCGCAAAGGCCGCAAGGTGGAGGGTTTGCTAAAGGTGCTGCGGCTGGTCTGACGCCAGATTGCCATCGTCAATACCCTCTCAGCGGGTCGCTGGCGGGCAGCCCTGTCGAGCGGCTATTATTTGCGCTTCGAATCCGGCGATGTAACCATGACAAGCTCTTCTCGTGCGACGATCTCCCCCTCGAAGCGGCCAAGGAAGTTGGCGCCCCGTGCCAAGACCGCTCGCTCGAAGTCGGCTGCCGGCAAGCGAGCCAAGGCGTCGGCGACCAACGTGGCCATCGCTACAGAACTTGCGCCCGCGGTTGCCATCGCGTTGCTTGACAAGACCGAACAGCCACCCGGTGCCGCGGCGCCAGCGCTGGACTGCTTGGCAGCAGGGGCGGCGCCCTCGGAGACTGATGGCAAGGTGCGCGTGCAACTCCTGTTCGAGAACGGGGCGGTGCTGCCGGTCGAAATGAGCAATGCCGCGGGGGCTGCGCTCTCCAAGGGACTGGCAAAGGAACTGCCTGAAAAGTAGACCGCAGTTCGGCAAAAGCGCGGGTCGCCAGAGGGGCTTGACGAGTACCTCAAAAGCCGATTGGGCTGGTTCTGCTCGAAGCTCTCTGCAGACGGCGCGTTGACACTCGAACAAAGGCTTTTTTAGCTGCTGATGAATCCAAAAGGCCGAGACAAGGTCGAGAGGATCGCCACCGCCGTGATCGAAAACCTCGCGCGAACCATTCACGTGGACTCAAGGCGGCCACGATAAATCGCAGAACGGCGACACCGCGTAAGGCCGTGTGGGGCTCTAAATGCTGTCCGCTAAATGCAGGCCACGCCAATGGCCCTGGCCGCACGATGATTGCCGCGTATAGCCCCGGTTGATCCGGTTTTCAGCCACTGCGCCCATGGTCGTAGACTGTGCACCATCACAAGGAGTGCCCAGCGCGGGCTGCCGGTGGCGGCGGTTGGTGATGGCAGGCACTCCAAAACTGGAGACTGCATCCCGTGCAACCCACCAACGTGGCCGACCCGGACTACTTCCACAAGGTCGTCGATTGCCA
>JANOBL010000232.1:0-6945 GCA_031411635.1 Betaproteobacteria bacterium | reverse complement strand
ACATCGGCGGTGAATCGGGCGTTGTGCCGTACGAGGAGCTGTCGATCGTCTCGTCACCGTACGAGGTGGACGGCCGCATCGTTGGCACCTTGGGCGTGATCGGCCCCACGCGCATGGCCTACGAACGCATGATCCAGGTGGTGGACATCACTGCCCGGCTGGTGGGGCATGCGCTGTCCGGGCCGAAATAAGCCGTTCTGGAGTCACCCCAGGCTGGCCACCAGCGCCCGGGTGCGCGCGGCCTCGTCGCTGAGCCAGGCCACCAGTTGCTGGCGCGACGCCGTGTCAGCGCCCTGGCGCTGGATCAGCCAATAGGCGTAATCGGGTTGCAGCGGCGCACGGCCCGGTTGCAGCGCCATCAGCCGGCCGTCGGCCAGCATCGCCGCCACCAGCGGCGCCCGGCCCAATGCCACACCGTGGCCGGCCAGCGCGGCAAAAATCACCTGGTCGTACTGGCTGAAGGCCAGCCGCGCCCGGGGCTGGGCCTGTGCACCACGCAAACCGACGGCGGCCAGCCAATCGGTCCAGTTCAACCACGGCCGGTCCGCTTCGTCGTATTCCAGCAGCGTCAGCGTGGACAGCGCATTGCGCTCCAGCACCGGCTGCAGCGCCAACGCCGGGCTGGCCACCGCGACGATCAACTCGTCAAACAGCCGGATCGCGCCGGGTGGTTGGCGTGTGGCCGGGCCGTAGCGCAGCGCCAGATCCACGCCCTCGCGCTGCAGATCGACCACCCGGTTGCCAGCCGACACCCGCACATCGACGCCGGGATGAGCGGCCTGGAACTCGCCCAACCGCGGCAGCAGCCAGAGTGACACCGCACCTATCGTGGCGGTGAGCGTGACCGGCGGCAAGGCCGAGCGCTGGCGCAACGCATCGAGCTGCTCGCCCAACTGGGTGAGCCAGGCATCGGCCAGGCGGAACAGCCGTTCGCCCTCATGGGTGAGTTCCAGCGCCCGGTGGCGGCGGTGGAACAGCGGCAGGCCCAGGTGATCTTCCAGCGCACGCAACTGCCGGCTGACGGCCGACTGGGTGAGAAACAGATCAGCCGCAGCCTGGGTGACCGACAAGCGCCGCGCCACCGCGACAAATCCGCGCAGCAAATCCAGCGAGGGCAATCTGGCGAGTGGGTTATCCATCAAGCTATGCATGAGCCCAGCGCATGCGAGCCGGGCAAACAAGTCGTTCGACAGTGGGCCGATGCTGCTGTGAAATCCAGTCATCGTCAACCAGATTGGAGTGTCCTCATGACTGCCACGCATCTCTACAGCGCTACCGCCAAGCCCTTGACGGTGCGCACGGCGCTGTGCCTGGATGATCACGACCTGCTGTCGGTGGCGCTGCAAGCGGGCGACAGCCTGCGCGGCGAGCGCGGCACGGTGTGGATCACGATCGACGGCCAACTGCAAGACATCCTGCTGGAGCCCGGCCAAGTGCATGCGGTGACCGAGGCCGGGGCGCTGAACGTCTCGGCACTGCACGGCGCCTGCGTCTCGGTGCTGGGCGCCAAGCCGCTGGCCTGGCGGCGCATCACGCCGCGCACGGGGGCCGGTTGGACACAACGCATGGCCGCCGGCATGGGCCACTGGCGCGGCTTCTACAATCCGCGCTCTGCCGCATCCGCAGCGGGCCGTTAGCTCAGTTGGTCAGAGCAGAGGACTTATAAGCTCTTGCTGCTGCCCTATGTAGGACCGGCCGCCAGCGGGACCACTTTACGCAGGCTGTACGTTTTTGGGTGGCGAGCGCGGCGGCAGGCAGAATCGAAGCGTTGCACAGTGGGCCGTTAGCTCAGTTGGTCAGAGCAGACGACTCATAATCGTTTGGTCGCTGGTTCAAGTCCAGCACGGCCTACCACCATGCAGCAGCCAAGCGCCGAGGGCTACCTCTGCTCGACCTGTTCCACGCTTCCCGCCAATGGCGTACCCGCGTACACAGGGGGCGGGATGACCAAGTTCGATATGACGAGTTCTTGGGCCGTCCTCGACGACTTGACTTTGTAGTCAAGGTAGATTGGTTGCATTTGCTTCGTTGCGTACAACTCGCGAATGCGCGGGTGATCGTCATAACTAACCAACCACGGGTATCCCTGCGTGGTTATGTAGTTGGCCAACGCGACATGGTCAGCATCGCTGTAATGATGTCGGTAAAGCCTTCGTCCTTGGGCGTAATACGGCGGGTCGACGTAAACGAACGAGAAGCCCGAGGATATCCTTGCTGCGTTTTTGCGAAGATATGCAAGCGCATCGCCAAACCGAACGGACACCCGCGGCCCGAGAGTCGCGGCGGCGCGAATCTGCCGCACGAGTGCGGTCTTGTTGAATCTGCAGTCAATCTTGTACGCCGAGGTCTGGCGCTGCCCACCGATTGGCCCTGCGCCAAGAATCCCCGAGAAATTGGTGCGATTGAAGAACAGTCCGGCGAGACCCAGTTGGAGGAGAGTGAACGAACTGTTTCGGGGATCGTCAACTGCCCTCGTAGGCTGAAGCTCATGCCAGGATTGCAAAGTCACTGGGCAAGCTTCCACCGCCGCGCACAGAGCATCAGCGTTGCAAAAGACTGATGACCAAAACGCATACACAAGTGGATCACGCTCCACTAGTACGGCCCGATCGATGAACCCCATCCGCAGTAGGTCAAGAGATACGGAGGCACCGCCAGCATAAGGCTCATAGAAGGTGCAGCCTGAGAGCAAGTTCTCCTCCAGGACCCCGCTCACATATGCTGAAAGCAATGCCTTCCCGCCGGGATAGCGCAGAGGACTAGTGGGATCAACGGCAAGGAGGCCGATTCCCTTAGGTCGAGCTCTAGTTGCCATCGAGGATGTACTTGATGATTGCGCGAATATTGTTGGCCACAGAGGCTAAGGTCGGCGGATCGGCCTCTTGAAACTTCATGTGAGTCATGGAGTCCAGGTACGCCTTGGCCGTCTTGGTGGTGCCGGACGCAAGGGTCTTGCACATGTTCTGCTCAGCGAACACACCATTGGCGTGAACTGCAGCGAATGAGATCAAGTCGCTAAGGGATGGGTCGCGGCCGGGGGTCTTCGCCTGCTTCTGCTTCATGAGCTCGCCCCACTTCTTCGCTTTCCGAATCCGATAGACGAGCGCGCATTCAAAAAGAGCGCGCAGCAGTAGGGAGGCTGCCACGGGCATCTTCACGTAGCTGACTGCTTTCAACTCACCGGTGAGCTTGATGAGAATGTCGTCTTGGACATGGCATTGCAGGTTTTCAAAGAAGACCGATGCCTTGGGGGTCTGCGGCTGGGTGGCCGCTCCTACCGGGGTGCCGACCGGCTTGGATGAACTTGCCGGCGGGGCTGAGGCAGCGGCCGCAGTTGAACCCGCTCCTGCAGGTCCGGGGCCAGCGGAGAGAAGCGAGGCAAAGTAGACCTTCGGGTCGGTTCGCGTGTCGCAGCGTGGCTTACCACCGTTTGCGGGATCGGGCAGCAAGAAGTCTCTTGCGATTCGCTCGATCTCACCCTTGAACTTGGCTGATGGAAGGCCACTGATGATGTTTTGGTCGTCGTCAAAGTGAACTTTGAGAGCGACCTTCGTGTCAGCCAGAGTGAAGAAGCGCGTATACGGATTTGTCTTGAGCTTTTCGTCTTCGAGGACACGGCGTTCCCCGGCTGTCCAGCAGGAAAGGTCCAGTGCAAACTTAAGTAGCCGATATGGGCGGATCAGCTTTCGGACTTGAGCGGCAGAGGTCCCAAGGACTTGGGCCACTTGATCAATTGAATGCGTCCCAAGTAACCGAACTGCTCGTCGCATCTTTGCGACCGGCGACCATGGCTTAGCTCCTTGCTCTGTGTGACGCTTCGTGAGTATTGGCTCAGCAGATGCGCGCGATGGACTTACGTCAGCCTGGATAGATCGAATTCGAGCCTTCGTCGCCGCCGAGACCTTTGGGAAGCGGGCCTTGTAGAGAGCAGGTACCAACGCCGGGTTCAACAACATCTGACACGCCGCGACTCGCCTATTGCCTTCAAGCACAACGAACTTGTTGGCTTCCTCAACGCAAATGATGCGTTCGCCGTAGAACAGCCCGCCGTTCTTGTCGATGCCCCGGGCAAGATCAAGTACATCTTCCAGTTCAAGGAGCTTCAGGCGAATCTCGTCCTGCGAACTGGTCGCATCGACCTCAATGCGAGGGTTCTGGGTGTCGAGTTGGAGCTTTCTTGGGTCAAAGTTCGCGTTCGACCAGTCGGGTTTTGGCATCGTTGTCCTCCACCGCCTATTCTGACTTGTAACCCGACAGGCGCCGCGCCCCCGACAGGGGGGGGCGACCGACTTGGGGAAGTTGTCAGTTCTCGCGTACAGGCCGCTGACAGTGGCCTAGCCACGGTTGCGCTGGCCTTGGGTAGTGGCAGAGGACTTAGTGTCCTGTGCAGGCATGACGAAGCCCGCACGCGGCGGGCTACCAATGGAAACCACGCTGAGAGGGTGCCAAAGCTGTGGCAATCGGCGGGCGATGGTGGACAGGTTTCTTCGAAGCCAGGCCTTTGGACTGAGCAGGTGTTGACGAACAAAATCGCCGAGCAGCCTTGAGCAGGCCCTTCCCCCCGCCAGGGCGAGGGAGCAAGGCCAGGCCTGGTTTCTCCGCGAACGCCGCGCGGGCTGCCGGGGCAGGGGATGCTCTCAGGCACCCACCGGCCGAAGCAAGGCCGCCTTCACCCGGTCAGGCGTGAAGGGAACTTCGCGCAGCCGCGCCCCGGTGGCGTCGAACACGGCATTGCCGATGGCCGCCGGAATCGCACAAGGCGTCGGCTCGCCCACCGCGAAGGTGGGCTGGTCGGGGCGGTCGATCAAGTCCACCTCGACGCGCGGCACCTGGTCGTGGCGGAGGATTGGATAGCTTGCCCAGTCGCGCGACAGCACTTCGCGACTGTCCCAGCGCACCGCCTCCATCAGCGTGCGGCTCACGGTCTGGATAGCTCCGCCTTCGATCTGGTTGACCGTGCCGTCGGGGTTGACGACCAGGCCGCAGTCGTGCGCGACGCAGACCCGTTCGACCCGGATCTCGCCGGTCTTGCGGTTCACCGCCACCTCGGCCACCGCCGCGACATAGGTGTTGTTGTTGCTGTAGCGCAGGTAGCTGATGCCACGGCCGCGTGCGATGTCACCGTTGACGGCGCCTGCGTTGATGCCGGCCGGATTGACGCCAACACGGGGCTGCCACTTGGCACGCGCCATCGCCTTCTGGATCACCGCGACACCGCGTGGATCCTTCATCACGCGCAGCCGGTACTCGGCCGGGTCGGCCTGGGCGGCGAAGGCCAGCTCGTCGATGAAGCTCTCGTTGGCAAAGGTGTTCTCGATGCGGCCCGGGCTGCGCAGGTGCGCGCTGCGGAAAAACGCTTTCTCGACGTGGCGGGTATTGACGCGCACGTTGGGCAGCGTATAGCCGACACCTGAGTTCTGGAACAGGAAGCCAACCCAGTTGCCCGCGCGTGGCACACCGGTCTCGGCGGCGGCCAGCAGCGGAAAGTCCAGCGGCTTGAAGGCCACGATGTGGTTCAGCGCGATCCAGAAGTCGCCCTGCCAGGCGACGATGTCGCCACGTTCGTCCAGGCCGGCTTCGAGGTCGATCGAGCGCGGCGGGCTCTTTGGCGAGCGCGCCATCTCGTCGTCGCGCATCCACTGCACACGCACCGGTTGGCTGGTCAGCACCGCCAGCAGCGCGGCGTCGGCCGAAGCGTCCTCATGGCCGTTGCGGCCGTAGCAGCCCGAGCCTTCGAGGTAGACGATGCGCACCTTGTCGGGCGCCAGGCCGACAATGGGCGCGATCTCGGTCACCAGCGAGTGCGTTGCCTGCGACGCGCTCCACACGGTGAGCTGGCCGTCGCGGAAGTCGGCCACGGCGCAGCTTGGGCCCATCGAGGCGTGCGTCTGCACCGCAAAGTCGTAGCGTGCTTTCAGCTTGCGCGGCGCGGCGGCCAGCGCTGTGCGCGCGTCGCCAACGTTCTGGGTCACGTCCTCCTTGGCCAGCTTCAGGCCGCGCCAGTGGTCGAACACGGTGGCCTGCTCGGGCAGGGGCTCGGCGCCGCCCCACTGCACCCGGGTTGCGCGCATCGCCTTGATCGCGCCCCACTCTGTTTTGGCGAGTACCGCGAGGAAATCACCCTTGCGCACCGTGCGCACAAAGCCGTCGATCTTTTTCGCGGCGCTGTCGTCGACCGACAGCAGCGACGCACCCACCGCGCCAGGACGCAGCACGCGTGCGTGCAGCATGCCGGGCAGGCGGAAGTCGTGCACATAAGTCCATTCGCCGCTCAGCTTGGCGGGGATGTCCACACGCGGGACAGCCTTGCCAATCCACTGGTAGTCGGCCGGCTTCTTCAGCACCACCTTGGGGTCCACCGCCAGTTCCAGCGGCGCCGATGTGGCCAGCTCGCCGTAGCCGACGCGGCGCGCCGGGTCGGCCACGGCAAACACGGCGCCGTCGCGGCAGCTTGCAGCGTCGGCCGCCAGGCCCAGCTTTGCGGCGCCGCGCGCCAGCAGCGCGGCCCGCGCCGTGGCACAGGCGCGCCGCAGCTCGATGCCACCTTGCGCGATGGTGGTGCTGGCGCCGGTGAGCCACTGGTCCGGCGTGGTCGCGGTGTCGCCCATCACCAGCGTGATGCGGTCGAACGGCAGGTCCAGCTCGTCGGCGGCAAGCTGCGCCAGCGCGGTGCGCGAGCCATTGCCGAGATCGACCTTGCCTACATAGATGGTGGCGCGGCCGTCGCCGGCAATGGCGACGAAGGATTCGATGCGTGCCTTGTCCACCGCCTTGGCCGGGGCCAGCGTTGGCGCGGCAGCGCCTGCGGCCGTGCCAGCCCACGAGAAGCCGACGACCAGCGCGCCGGAGGAAGCGAGGAATGCCCTGCGATCGATGTTGCTCATGGTGGCGCTCTCCTCAGGCCGTGACCGTCTGGCCCGATGCGCGCTGCACGGCGTGCACGAT
>JANOBL010000231.1:0-1610 GCA_031411635.1 Betaproteobacteria bacterium | reverse complement strand
AGGTGTCGATGCGCAGGTCGGCCGGGTTCAGCGTGATTTCGGTTGCGGCGTCGGGCTCGGCCATTACCACCACGGTCGCGGCACTGGTGTGGATGCGGCCCTGGGATTCGGTGTCCGGCACCCGCTGCACCCGGTGGCCGCCGGATTCGAACTAGAGCTGGCCGTAGACATCGGCACCCTCGACGCGCAGCACGATCTCCTTGTAGCCGCCCAGGTCGGATTCGGACGCGCTCATCAGCTCGCTGCGCCAGCCCTGGCGCTCGAAGAAGCGCAGGTACATGCGCACCAGGTCGCCGGCAAACAGCGCGGATTCATCACCGCCGGCACCGGCGCGGATCTCGACAAAGGCGTTGCGGGCGTCGTCCGGGTCGTGCGGCAGCAGCGCGGCTTGCAGCGCGGCCAGTTCGGCGCTGAGGTCGGCTTGGGCGGCGGCGATTTCCTCGCGCGCCATTTCGGCAATCTCAGGATCATCGGCCGCGTCGGCCAGCATCTGGCGGGCGGCAGCTTCGTCGGCCTCGCGCTGCTCATAGGCCTGGAAGCGCTGCACCAGCGCGGCGGCCTCGGCCTGCTCACGCGCTACCGTGCGGTAGCGGTTGATGTCCTGGCTGAGCTTGGGGTCGGCCAGGTGCGCGTCCAGCTCCGCCAGGCGCATCACCAGGCGTTGAAGCTGTTGTCGGAGGGAGTCTTTCATCGGCGATCAGGCATGGGCCGCAAGCTGCAGCAACAGGCTGCGGGCCTTGCAATGCCACAGGGCAGCTAGCTGGCGTCGTCCACCGCCGGGTTGCGGGACGACTGGCGCAAAAACAGCCGGGTGACGGTTTGCGCCATCTGGCGCCGGGCTTCGCCGTCGCTGGCATGCAACTCGGCCAAGGTGCCGTGCAGCATCTTTTGTGTCAGGCCGCGCGACAGCGCCTCCAGCACGCTGTCGATGTCGGCGCCTTTGGCAAGCTGCTTGCGGGCGCGGGCGATTTCGGCGCTGCGCCAGTCGTCGGCCTGCGCCTGCAGCGCCTGGATCAGCGGCACGGTGGCGCGCTGGTCCAGCCAGTGCACAAAACTCAGCACACCGGCGTCGATGATGGCCTCGGCCTGGGCCACCGCTGCTTGCCGCTTTTCGCCGGCCGATTGCACCACCGCCGACAAATCGTCCACCGTGTACAAATAGACATCGGACAGGCCGCCCACCTCGGGCTCGATGTCGCGGGGCACGGCCAAGTCGACCATGAACATCGGCCGGTGGCGGCGTGCTTTCAGCGCACTTTTGACGGCGCCCAGGCCGATGATCGGCAAGGTGCTGGCGGTGCAGGAGATGATGGCGTCAAACTCGTGCAATCGCTGTGGCAGATCGGCCAGCCGCAGCGCCTGGCCGCCAAACCGGCTGGCCAGTTTTTCGCCACGCTCCAGGGTGCGGTTGGCGATCGCCAGGGTTTTGGGCGCGCGCGCGGCAAAGTGTGTGGCCACCAGCTCGATCATCTCGCCAGCGCCGACAAACAGCACCTTGATCTCACCCAGGTCTTCAAAGAGCTGCGCCGCCAGCCGCACCGAGGCAGCGGCCATGCTGATCGAATGCGCGCCGATCTCGGTCGAGGTGCGCACATCCTTGGCGACTGAAA
>JANOBL010000230.1:0-2869 GCA_031411635.1 Betaproteobacteria bacterium | reverse complement strand
GCCGGCATCGCCCTTGATGGTGGCCACCACGCCGGCCGTGCGCTCGAAGTCGAAGATGGCGTCCTGCAGCTGCGAGTCGAGTACGGTGCGGTCGCTGACCACCAGCACCGTGTCGAACAGCTTGCGGTGCTGCGCGTCGTGGAGGTCGGCCAGGAAGTGGGCCGTCCAGGCGATCGAGTTGGTCTTTCCGGAGCCTGCTGAGTGCTGGATCAGGTACTTGCCGCCGGGCCCGTCGCGCAACACCGCCACCAGCAGTTGCCGGGTGGCGTCGAGCTGGTGATAGCGCGGGTAGATGATGGTCTTGAGCCGCTTCTTGTCGTCGCGCTGCGCCACCATGTAGCGGCCGATGATTTCCAGCCAGCTGTCACGGGCCCACACTTGGCGCCACAGGTAGGCGGTGCGGTGGCCATCCGGGTTGGGTGGGTTGCCGGCGGCGCCGTCGTCACCCAGGTCGAAAGGTAGGAACGAAGTGCCGGCACCTGCCAGCCGCGTGGTCATGCGCACGTGGTGGTGGCTGACGGCAAAGTGCACCAGCGCCCCCGACGGAAAGCCCAGCAGCGGCTCGCCGCTGCGCCCTTGGCCCGAGCGAACCACAGTGTCACGGTCGAAGCGGTACTGGTCCACCGCGTCGTCCACGCTCTGCGTGAAGTCGCTCTTCAGTTCGGCAGTGGCCACCGGCAGGCCGTTGAGGAACAGCACCAGGTCGATGGCGTTTTCGTCATGCAGCGAGTAACGCACCTGCCGCACCACCCGCAAGCGATTGGCGCCATAGCGTGTGAGCGTCTCGGAGTTCATCGCCAGGGCGGGCTTGAACTGCGCCAGCGTCACCGGCTGGCGCAGGCCAAGCAGTTCCACGCCGTGGCGCAGCACGTCGAGCGTGCCGCGGTCGTCCAGGCTCTTGCGCACGCGGTCCAGCAGGGTGGCTTCGGCGGCGGTGCCGTGATTCTTGCTCAGCGCCGCCCAGGCGGTGGCCTGGGTGGTTTGCACCCAGGCCAGCACATCGGCGGGGAAGAGGGCGCGGGCGCGGTCGTAGTGGGCGGCGTCGCCCTCGGCGTGCAGCCAGCCCGCCGCAGCCAGGTCGGCGCAGATTTCGTCTTCGAAGTGAATCTCGCGGTGCAAGCTCATGGCACGAAGCGCCCTACAAAGTCGGCGGGCGACAGGATCGGGTAGGCATCAGCCAGGACCAACAAGTCCTTGTCGCCCGTGACCAGGAAGTCGGCCGCCGAGCCGAGGAGCAGCGCAAGGATCGGCAGGTCGTTCGGGTCGCGCAGCTTGGCCGCTCCGGCCTGCGCCAGCATGTCTGCATCGACGCGCAGCAGCTCGGCACGCACTCCTATCGTGTCCAGGAAGTCGGCCAGGTCGTTGGGTGCCACCTTCAACCTGGGCGCCAAGTGTTGCCACGTGCGCACCAACTCGTCGAGCACGAAGTCGGATATCACCAGGTCGAAGGCGCCAGCCCGCCAAGCCTTGACCAATCGCGATGGCGGGCCGCCGGGAAACAGCAGGCCCGAGACCAGCACGTTCGTGTCAAGCACCAGCCTCACGTGCAGGCTCAGCCGCGCGATTTGGACGTTGACTTTGCCTTCGCGCTCTTCGCGCCGGCCCGGCGTTTGGCGCGATTTGAAGGGCTGACCGCTGCTGCCGGAAGGGCAGGCAAGCGACCTGAAGCTCGCCAGGCGTCGGCCGTTTCGCGGCGCGCCAGCGTGGTGGCCTGTTCGATCTCGGCCAGCGCCACGTCTTCGGGCACGCCGGCGTAGCTCTGCTCCATGCGGTCACACAGCGCGTCGAACCGTTCCTGCATGCGCCGGATGCGTTCGAACAAGCGGGCGTCGATCAGCGCCGCTACCGGCTTGCCGTCCTTCTTGATCAGGACGCTGTCGTTGCGGTATTGCACGATGTTGAGCATTTCGCCCAGGTTCTGGCGGAAGGCGACGGCGCTGGTTTCAGTGATCACGACGTGTTCCTATGACCGTTATGGTCAGTATGGTTCAGCTTAGCACGGGAGCGGCTCGATGTCGCCTGCCTTGGCCATGGCCGACACACGGGCCACGTGGGCGGCCGGCGACTTGATCACGAACCGGCCGGTCGCGCTTTCGGCCAGCGCCGGTTCGACCGCGGAGGCGTTGCGCACGTCGATTTGGCCGGTGACGGCGGCGGAGATGAGGGCGGTGCGGCGTTCGCGGAGCAGCTGGATGGCAATCCGCGCATCGTCGATTAGCCGGTCGAATGCTGCGGACCGCATATCGATCCGGTCCAGCAGCGCTTGTTGCTCCTCGGCCGGTGGGATGACGACGGGCAGTTCCATGATGTTCGTCGACGATATCGATGCCAGGTTGGTGCTCTGCTTTGACCGTGACATGAAGTAGAACTGCGCGTACGCCGATCCCGTGACGGCGTTCAACCAGCGCGGGCTGATGTCGAAGGGGCGCACCGCGAACACATGGTTCTGGTGGATGCAGGGATCGAGACTGCCGTCCCAGATATGGCCACGACCGAGCTTGTCAAAGTCGCCGCCTTCGTTCATCAGAACGTCACCTGCCCGGAGTCTGTAGCGCAGCAGATCGTCGGCTGGTATCTCGATCGTCGAGACCTCGTCGAGGTCCAGATAGCCGTCCTGCACGTTTGCGACGCGAAGGTAGGGCACTTCAACAGTGCGCTTGCCGGTGTTGTCCTTGCCCTTAGCAATACCGGTCTGCACCTGCGCGATAAACTTCAGACGCGACACGCCCCAATGCGCCGGTACCTCGCCCAGCCACTTGATGCCGGAATCCTTCATCGGCGCCGCCGGGTCCAGTCCCTTGGTGACGGCGTGCGCGATCACCGCTTGGCGCTTCTCGGTCAGCAACTCGATCAGCCGCTGCTGCTCGGC